>CAVJSG010000085.1:0-8543 GCA_963651895.1 Campylobacteraceae bacterium | reverse complement strand
ATCCGCGACACCGCGCTAAATTTAACCGCTATCAATTTTTATCTTACTTTTTTCGCTAAAATTACGAGAAAAATTTTCAAAAATAAAGGGTTTAAACCGGGCTTAAACGCCCTAAAATTCACACTAAAAGGATAAAAATGCAAACACTTTACCCCTATTTTTTAAGCATTCATTTGCTTTGTGCCATCATCTTTTTGGGCTTCATTTTCACGGATGTCGTGCTTTTAAGCATCCTAGAAAGGCAGTTTGGCAAAGCCGCGCTTGAACCGATGATGAGGCGGGGCAGAAAGATAATGCCCAGCTGCGTGGTGCTACTCGTCATCACGGGCGGGGCGATGATGACGCGCTACCTAGACTTTGGCAGCGGCTTTGAGGGGCTCTTTGGCACGCCCTTGCAGGCACTTTTGAGCATCAAAATCGCGCTCGCACTTGGCATCGTGTGCCTCGTCATCAACGCGTTTTTTCACAGGCTGGTGCTTAAAAAGCCCAACCCGCTGGGCGATTACACGCACAAAATCGCGCTGGTGTTTGGCTTTTTCATCGTGGTTTTTGCGAAATTCGCCTTTTATGTGTGAGGCTTAAACGCCGAATTTTACGCACTAAAATAAGGCGTGGCACAAATCAAAACCCCGTAACGAAAGGCTTTGCCGAGTGTAATGAAAAGCAAAGCCTTGAAAAATGGGTATTTGCTAAGCCCAAGCCCTAGCACGAAAATGTCGCCAAAAAGCGGCAAAAAGCTAAAAAATGCAAAAACTGCGCCGAATTTTTTGAAATTTAAATCATATTTTTCAAGCCTTTTCAAAGCCTTGCCAAAATGCTTTTTTAGCAGCAAATTCCTGCCCAAAAACGCTACGGCGTAGGTGCTTAAAGCCCCTAGGGTATTGCCAAAAGTTGCCACTATAAAAACGCCAAGCGGCGAGAAATCGCCTAGCAAAAGCCCTACTACAAGGGCTTCACTCGCCATAGGATAAAGGGTTGCGGAGATGAAACTTGCCGCAAAAAGCGTGAGATAAGAGAGGCTTTCAAGCATTTTTACTCCGTGTTTTGAGTGAAATTTGGCATTTAAAATTTAAGCAAAAATTCTTTTTTTTGTGGGCTTTAAATTTTAAGGATTTATGGCGATTTGCGTGAATTTTTATCTCGCAAAAGGCTTAAATTTAGGCTTTTTGTGAATTTTAACAAGGTTAAAAGGTTAAAATTCAAGCTTTTTTATAAAATTTTGCAAATTCAAATGGCTAAAAGCTAAATTTAAAGCGCGTTAAACGCCCTAATGCCCTGTGCAAAACGCTTTAAGCCCTCTTTTAAAGTCTCGCGCGGGCAGGCTAAATTCAGGCGCAAAAAGGCTTTGCCGTTGCCCTTAAAGTCCGCCCCACTTGATAAAAAAAGCCCGTATTTTTCGCGCAAAAAGCGTGCCAAAATGCTGCTATCCTTGCAAAAGCACTCTATCCATATCATATAAAGCGCCTCGGCGCGCACGACCCTGCACGGCGTGTTTTGCTCGATGAATTCGTATGCAAACGCCTTGTTTTTCGCGATGTAAGCGTTCATAGCCACGAGCCAAGCCCGTCCCTGCGGGGAAAACGCGGCTATTGTAGCATCTATGATGAAGGGGTTTGTGCCGTCAATGCCGCTTTTGCGAAATTCTTTTGCGATTTTGCGCCGCAAGGATGGGCTTTTGATGACATTAAAAGAGCCGCAAAGCCCTGCTAGATTGAAAGCCTTTGTCGCTGAAAGTGCGATGGGTGCGTTGCTATCGACTTCGTAGAAGCTCGTGTAGGCGCGGTGCGCGATGTCGCAGTGGATTTCATCGCTGATGACTTTTGTGCCAAATTCGCGGCAAAGTGCGCTGATTTTTTTAAGCTCATCCTTGCTAAATAGCTTTCCCACAGGGTTGTGAGGGTTGCAAAGTATCATCAGTGCGGGCTTTTGCGAGGCTAACTTTCGCTCTAAATCCCTAAAATCCACGCTATAAACGCCGTCTTTATAAGCGAGGCGATTTTCTACCACAACTCTTTCATTGCTTTTGACGATTTCAAAAAAGATATGATAAACAGGGCTTTGCACGAGGATTTTATCGCCCTTTTTGCTGAGTGCGCGAATCATCGCAGAAAGTGCGGGCACCACGCCGGTGCTGAAAACTAGGGCGTTTTTGTCGAACTCAACCCCGTGAAAGTCCCGCCACCACGCCACTATGCTATCATAAAAGCCCTGTGGGACAAGGTTGTAGCCAAAAATGGCGTGCGAAAGTCTCTTTTGTAAGGCATCTTTTATGCACGGGGCTATCTCAAAGTCCATATCCGCCACCCACATAGGTAGCGCGTTAGCGTCCAAGTCCCATTTTATAGAGTTTGTGCCTTTGCGGTTTATGGGCGTGTCGAAGTCAAAGTGCATTTTGTGTCCTTTTTTGCCTTAAATTTATGCCTTTTAAAAGGCGTTTAAACGCCCTTTAAAAGCCTAAAATTTAGCATTTTTGTGTAAATTTTACTTGAATTTGGCTAAAATTTCGCTATACTATCCTTTTTTAAAGGACAAAAATGCAAATTTTAGAGTTTTTTTATGAAAATTTACCCCAAAGCAAGGACATTTCGCGCCGTAGGGCGAATTTAAGCAGCCAAAATACGCTCATTGTGGGGGCAAAAAATTCGGGCAAAAAATCGCTGATTTTAGGCTATTTACAGGGCTTTGAGAGGGATGAGGTTTTGTTTTTAAATTTTTACGATTTGCGTTTTGATGAAAAATGCCTTAAAAATTTGGCAAATTTCGCGCAGCAAAAAAGCCTAAAAGTCATCGTTTTTTATGGGGTCGCTAGGGATTTTAATTACGATTTTTCGCCCCTTTCAAAGCACACTCAAATCATAGTTGCGAGCGAATTTCACTCTCTAAAAATCGCCGATTTTGTGCAATTAAGGCTTGATTTTTTGGACTATGAGGAATTTGTGAGCCTCACAAACGCACCTAGCAACTCGCAGGTGGGGGCTTATTTGCAGGCAGGCAGAAGTTTTTGTGCGAATTTAAACGAGTTTTTGGCAGCGAATTTTTGCAAAATCGAGCTTGAAATTTTAAGGAAAATCGCTAGAAATTTGGGCGCGGAGTTCAGCGCAAACGAGCTTTATCAGCGTTTAAAAAACACGCAAAAAATCTCAAAAGATAGCCTCTATAAGGCTATTTTAGGGCTTGTTGATAGGGGGGTGGTGTGCTTTTTGCCCTGCCTAAACAAAAGGCTTAAAAGGGCGTATTTTGCGGACTTTGGGCTCAAAAATGCCCTGTGTATCGACAAAAATTTCAAACAACTCTTTGCAAATGTCGTTTTCTGCGAGCTTTTAAAGGTGCAAGATGAAATTTTTTACGATAAATCCTTTGATTTTTACCTAAAAAACGCCCGCACAGCCCTTGTTTTAAGCCCTACGCTCGATATTGACTTGATAAAAATAAAAGCAAAAAAACTCGCCTCAAAAGCCCTAGAACTAGGCATTTTACACATAATTTTCATCACGCTTTCAACCGAGGCTAGCTTTTACGAAAGGGGCGTGAGAGTGGAAATTTTGCCCTTTGACGCGTGGGCTTTGGGATTTTGAGGGGTTAAATTTAATCATTTACTATTGTGCGTTATAATTTTGCAATTTTTTAAGAAAGGACAAAAATGTCATTCAAACAAAAATTCAAAGCCACTTTTCAGCCCCTTGAAATAGGCTTTAAAAAGGCACTTGGCATAAAGAAAGTGAAAAAAGGACGGCTTTTTGACGAGGTTGGCTTTGTGGCGGATGGACGAGAGAAAACCACTCGCTACGCCCTTTTTGTGCCGTTTTATCAAAGGGCGCAAACCATAGTAGGCGTAAGTGAATTTACAAACTCCGCCGTGAAAACGGGGGGGGGGGGCGAGCACCCAAACCATAGCGGAGACGACAGCCTAGCAAACCACGCCGCTAACCCCACAAAGCCAAACGCCCATCTTTACACCATAAGGACGATTTATAGGGTTTTTGGAATTGCGCTTTTTCGCAGAACTTACACGAAAATTCACAGCCACGCCCACGCAACAACGCCATTTAACCACACAATTTACGCCACCATAGGTGAAGAGGATTTTTGCAACATAGGCAAATATGCTACCAAAAGCCCAAACCTAACCCAAGAAATCGCCGAACTCACAAGGGGTTTGAGTTTGGCAAATAAAAAGGCTGTTTTGCGGCAAATCGCCCTTTCGATAAAAGCTTACAAAAGCAATGACAGCCGCGTTTTGGCAAACCACGCCGAGAGAGTGCAACTAGCGAAAATTCACAGCGAATTCGAGCCAAATATCCTTGAATTTAGCGAGAATTTGTTCGCTTACGATGGGTATTTTCTGCCCATAAATCACTTTGAGGCTAGCGTGTTTTGGTATAGACACAGCCTTGAAGTGCTTGAAAAATCGACACTTGCAAAGATGAGGTGCAAGGATTTCATCGATGTGGGCGGCTTTGTGGGGGACAGTGCGATTATCTTTGAGCGTGAATTTTGCGACAAAAATATCTACACTTTCGAGGCTACGAGCAAGAATTTTAATTTAATGCAAGAGACTTTGCGCCTAAATGATAGCAAGCGTATAATCCCTGTGAATTTGGGGCTTGGGGCGGAAAAATCCACGATGACGATTAAGCTAGGCGGGAGCGGTTCTACCATAGGGGGAAGTGCCGATTATCTCACGGGCGAGACGGAAACTACGCAAATCATCACGCTGGACGAGTTTGTGGCTGAACGCAAAATCGAAGTGGGCTTTATAAAAGTCGATATCGAGGGCTTTGAAATGGAGTTTTTAAAGGGTGCGAAAAACACCATTTGCGCCCAAAAGCCCGCAATGCTTTTGAGTATCTACCACTCGGGGCGGGATTTTTTCAAAATCAAACCGCTGATAGAGTCGTGGAATTTGGGCTATTCGTTTAAAATCCACAAGGGCGTGGATGGTAGCGTTACAGGCGAAACCGCGCTATTTTGTGAGATTTTGGGGTAAAATTTAAGGTTTTAAAATGCTGAAATTTAGGCTTTTTTATAAGTAGTGCAAAATTGCAAGAAAGCCGTCATTGCGAGCGGTTTTGAAAAAACCGCGTGGCAATCCATACTTAAAAAAGCTGTTAAATTTGCCATTTTAAAAAACACCACTTAAATTCACGCACTTCCTAAAAATTGCCAAGTCTAATAGTGGGCAAAGTGTGGACTGCCACGCCTTGACTTCGCCAAGGCTCGCAATGACACATTATTCCACGCTTTTACGCCGTCTGTGAAAATGGCGTGAATTTTATCCAAAAATCGCGCCTTGTGCGATTGTGGATTGTTTCGGCGTTTCGGGCGACTCGCAATGACGAATTTCTTGCGTTTTTTGTCTTGTAAAATTCTCGCAACGGCAAATTAAATTCACGCCCTGCCACTGCTTGAAACGATATTTATCCCCAAATTTACGCTAACTTTGCCTAAATTTCAGCAAATTTTTAGAAAAAAAACTCAAATTTTCGCTATATTTTCGCACTAGGGTGTAAAATTAAGAAAAACTTGCTATAATGAAAGGCGATTTTGATATGAGATTTTAAAATTAAAGATTTTGCGGTAAAATTTAAGATAAAAAAATTTACGGCAAATTTTAAAATAAAACAAAAAATTTACGGCAAAAATTTAAGATAAAAGACTCTAAAATAAAGGAAAATTCTATGCTTTTCACACGCGCTAGCGAGTATGCCTTGCTTGGGCTCATTTACATAGCCGGCAAGGAAAAACCCCAAGATGTCGAAACTATGGCGGCTGAGCTTGAAATTTCGCGCAGTTTTTTAGCCAAGATTTTGCAAATTCTAGCCAAAGACGGGCTTTTAAAGTCCTACAAGGGCGCGAGGGGCGGCTTTCGCCTCGTTAAAAACCCTGAGGATTACACCCTCAAAGAGATAGTCGATAGTGCCGAGAAAAAGGAAGTGAGCATTTTTGAGTGCTCGCACGGCGTGTGTCCTAGCGATAAAAAATGCTATATGATGCCCGTCTTGCAGTCCTTGCAGGATAAAATGAACGAGCATTTAAGCTCCATAAGCCTAGCGGATGTGTTAAAACAATAATGGCAAAGCGAAAGATACTCGATTTAGTCGCGCCCATCGCGCCTTATCTTGCCCCGCTCATAGCCCCTGTGATAAAGGCGAAAAGCCTCACGGTGGTGGCGTTTTTAATCTGCGTCCTAGCCATCATCATAGTGCCGCTGCCGCCGGTGGTTTTGGACTTTTTCCTAGCTCTAAGCCTTGCTATATCGGTGCTTATCATTTTAATTTCCATTTATATCCCCAAGCCTACGGATTTGACGACCTTTCCTACCCTGCTGCTCGTCATCACGCTCTTTCGCCTCGCACTAAATGTGGCTACCACGCGTATGATTTTGACAAATGGTCCCTTAGAAGCCGTGCAGCCCGGAGCCGTAAGCCACATTATAAGGGCATTTGGCGACTTTGTCGTGGGGGGAAATTTAGTCATAGGCATAGTGGTTTTTTGTATTTTAGTATTGATAAATTTTATGGTAGTTACCAAGGGCTCCACGCGTGTGAGTGAGGTGCAAGCGAGATTTACCTTAGACGCAATGCCGGGCAAGCAAATGGCGATAGATGCGGATTTAAACGCGGGTTTGATAGACGAAAACACCGCTAGAAACAGGCGGCAAGAAATCATCTCCGAGGCAAATTTTTATGGGGCTATGGATGGTGCTAGCAAATTCATAAAAGGCGATGCCATCGCGGGTATCATCATCACCATCATAAACATAATCGGCGGCATTTTAATAGGCTATTTTCAGCACGATATGAGCCTAAGCTCAGCCGCAAGCACCTTTACGCTACTAACCATAGGCGATGGGCTAGTTTCGCAAATCCCCGGACTCATCACCGCCACAGCCACAGCTATAATCATAACGCGTGCTAGCAAGGACGAGGAAAATTTCGCCGAGGGCAGCTTAAAGCAGCTTTTGAGCGAATACCGCACGCTTTTGATTGTGGGCTTTATTTTATTTATTTTCGCCCTAGTGCCCGGACTTCCCACGCTTTCGCTAGGCTTTATGGCTATCGTTTTCTTAACACTTGGCTTTTTGACAAAACAAGTCAAAGAGGGCAAACTCGACTTAACGCCCAAAAAATCCGCCGTCTCCCAAGCCGCACCCATCGCGCCTAAAAAAAGCGAGGAAGACCTAGTAAAAGAGGAACAAAGCCGCATTGATGACATTTTGAAAATCGAAGCCTTGGAGTTAGAACTTGGCATAGGGTTGCTTCGCCTTGCTGAGGGTTCGCTGACAGAACGCATACGCTCTACGCGCCGAAGCATAGCGCAAACTTTGGGCTTTTTGATGCCAAAGGTTCGCATTCGCGACAATTTGCGACTTAAAACAAACGAATACAGCTTTAAAATCAAAGGCGTAGTCGTGTCTAATGCCGAAATTTACCCCGATAAATTTCTAGCGATGGACAGCGGCAATGTTACGCAGGAAATCGAGGGCGTGCCCACGAAAGACCCCGCCTTTAACACAGACGCCCTGTGGATAGACGCTAATCAAAAGGACGATGCGATAATCAAAGGCTACACGATAATCGACCCCGCAAGCATAATCTCCACGCATATGGGCGAGATTATCAAAGCTCACGCAGCCGAGCTTCTCACGCGCCAAGAGGTGCAAGATTTGCTTGATAAGGTGAAAAAAGACTACCCCGTCATTGTCGAGGATTGCTTGAAAGTCGCTAGCATAGGGCTCATCCAAAGGGTTCTTAAAACCCTGCTTAAAGATAAAATTCCCATCAAAGATATGCTCAGCATACTCGAATCCATCACCGACACGGCTGAGGTTAGCAGGGACTTTGAAATGGTAGTAGAACGCGTCCGTGTCGCACTTGCCCGCGTCATCACAAGCCTCTACATAGACGAGAGAGGGCAGCTTGACATCTATGTGCTAGACAACCAAACTACCTTTAAACTAACGGAGGCTAGGCAGCAGCACAAGGACGGCACTTGGACCTTGGCGATAAATGTAGGGCAGCTTCAAGCCTTACAAGAAGCCTTAAAAGCCGAGATGGCAAGGGTTTCAAGCATACGCATAAAGCCCTTTGTGCTGTGCGTAGAACCCACACTGCGAAAACACATAGACGACATTTGCTCAAAACTCAGCATAGACATAGTTGTGATAAGCTTTGCAGAAATCGCAGACAACACGAATTTCAAAACCGAGGGCGTGATAAAGGTTGATTTGTAGGGGTTTTGGGACTTTTTGGGGAGTGGGTTTTGGCGTGAAAATTTAGTAAATTTGGGTTTTGGGGCGTGAATTTTTGGGCGAGTAACCGTCATTGCGAGGCGTGAAACGCCGAAGCAATCCATAAAAAATTTACACCCTTTTTTATAAGTGGCGTGAAAAGTGTGGTAGAGTGTCATTGCGAGGCTTGACGAAGTCAAGGCGTGGCAATCCATACTTTAAAAAACTATAAAATTTGCCATTTTAAAAGAAACCAAAATTAAATTTTAAGCAAAAAAATTTCGCTAAAATTCAAAACAAATTCATAAATTCA
>CAVJSG010000084.1:6744-8565 GCA_963651895.1 Campylobacteraceae bacterium | reverse complement strand
ATGATGCCTCGCCACAAATTTATTTATCCCAAATTTCCCCCACAAAAATTTACAAACAATTTTAATAAGGTGATGGCAAATCAAATTCATAAAAAATTTTACCCACAAATCCCACAAAATTTATAAATTTTCCAAATTTTCCCATAAAATTTACAAATTCAACATTAAATTCCCCTCAAATTTCACAAAATTCGCCAATTCGCCCCCCAAAATTCCCAAATTCCCCCAAATTTTTTTCCACATTATAAAAAACTTCACACTCGCTTCACACAAGGATGTTAAAATTGCGGCGAAACTTTGAATTTTTAAGGAGGTCAAAATGAAATACAAAGTTACTCTGGCACTCATAGCAGCTGCTTGTGTGCTAAACGCCGCGCCAAATCAAGCGCCCGCAAACGCCACGCAAGTGCCGCAACAAGCCGTGCCACAGCCCTACCCCGCACAGCCCTACGCGCCTGCGCCGCAATACGCCCCGCCGCAGCACTATTATCAGGGCTTGCCGCAAAAGATAACGAGCACCATACAGCAAATGTATCCGGGCGTTTTCATCAAGGATGTGGATTTCGAGCCCTATGGCTACGAGGTTGAGCTCAGCAATATGATGGAGCTTTACTTTGACGCGAACGGCAATCTGCTCGGGCAGAAATGGGACGACTAGGGGGGCGGGCTATGAAAACTCACATTTTGATGGCAGCTTTTGCCGCATTTGCGCTCAGCGCTTGCAGCTCCGCGCCCACTCAGGCTTACCCGCTACCCTACAACTACTCGGTGCCACAGGCAAATGGCGCGTATCCTAGCGCGCAAAGTGCTTACGGGGCGAACTCTTACTGGCAAAATGCCTACGGACAGGGCAATGGCTATGTGCAAACTCAGCCAAACGCCTACGCTACGCCCTACGCACCGCAGCCACAGCACTATTATCAGGGCTTGCCGCAAAGCATCACCGAGCAAATCGCCAAGCTCTATCCGGGCACCTATGTCGTGGATATCGACTACGAGCCTTATGGCTACGAGGTTGATTTGAACAACAGAATGCAGCTGCATTTTGACACGAGGGGCAATTTGCTTGGGCAGAAGTGGGACTAAACTCGGCGAATGCTTGAATTTTGGGGGTTTGAAACTCGTCAAATCCCCAAATTTTGGGCTTGAATTTTATCAAATTCTCTAAATTTTTGGCTTTGCAGCTTGGCGAATTCTTAAATTTTGGGGTTGAGGCTTGGAAAAAGTCCAAATTTTGTCATACTGAGCGAATGCGAAGTATCCACGAACGGCAAAAATGCCTAAATTTAAAGCGTGGATTCTTTGCCTTTTTGTAAATTTTGCAAAAGTTTTAAAATGACTAAATACTCATCATTGCGAGACGATTTCACGCGCTAGCACCGCCCTACTCGTCATTGCGAGCGGTTTTGAAAAAGCCGAAACAATCCATAAAATTCACAAAATATCCGCAAATTCGTCATTGCGAGCGAGTGCAACTGCACGAAGCGTGGCAACCCATTAAATGCGGCAAAGTCGCGTTTTTAGGATAAATTGCGGAGTTTAAAAACGCACGAAAATTTGAGAATTTGCGAATTCATAAAAATCCACAAAACCCTCTCCCAGATGACTGCGGCACACGCCACCACAAAGCTGCTCTGCTGCGTTCCCACCCTGAAGCTCTGCTTCTAGCGGCATTGCACAGGTCTGAAAAAGGGCGAGAGAATTCTAGCGAAAAATGTTAAAAATTTGGTTTTTTGGGTGAATTTTTTGGAATTTTTGGGTTTGAATTTTTTGTTTTTGTGCTTTTTTGTTTGAAATTTTTTGGTTTTACGAATAATTTTT
>CAVJSG010000084.1:5468-6734 GCA_963651895.1 Campylobacteraceae bacterium | reverse complement strand
GCCTAAAAATTCATACAATTTACAAAAATTCATAAAGCGTGAATTTTCAGCCAAATTTAGCCAAAAATTCACGCCTTTACTCAAATTTTAAAACACAAAAAGCCCCACGCCCAAGCTAACAGCCAAAAGCAAGGTGCAAACGATAAGCACCTTTTTGATTAAAAGCCATTTTGCGTATTTTGCCTCATAAGCATTTAAAACTCGCAAACCTTGCTTTAGCCTATTTCCAACAAACAATCTCACATACCATTTGTCGTTTTCGCGGTATTTTCCCCAGCCACTTTGCAGTTCTGTTTTGCCAGCCTTTAATTTTGCATTTATCACAAAAACAGCTACAACACAAAGCACAAAAAGAACCGCCAACACACCCACAGCAATGATTTTCATTTGTTGCCTTTCAATAAACTCAGAAATTACTACCACACCAAAGCTAACAGCCAAAACACAAGCACAAATTATAAGCACCTTTTTAGCCAAAACACCTTTGGCGTATCTTTCTTTGCCATCCTTTAATTTACGCAAAAATTCCTTTAAATTTTCGCTAGAAAACAAGCCCCGCAAAAAAGCTACACTCGATTTTGCGTGGTATATAAGGTTTGAGATAATGCTTGTTTGGGCTTTTTCTAGCATTTTGCAGCTTTTATATTCTAATTCCTTAATGCCCCTTACCTTGCTTTCCCTGCCCTCATCGTCCTTTACAGCCAAAGCCACAACCCTTTGTATGTGCCTTTCGTTTTTTATGTCAAATTTTTCCCTTACGATTTGTGAAAATTTTTTCCCATTCTCGTCTGCATCCTGCGTAGCCTTTGTGATGACAAAAATTGTCGGTATATTGTGCTTTTTAAGCAATTCCCACAGCTCAATGTCGCCATTTTCTATGCGTCTGCTTGTCTCTGCTATACAAAGCCACGCAGTGTGAGTTTGCTCGCACAATGCCTTGCCACGCCTTTCATCTAAAAAGCGTTCAATCTGCCGCTTAATGCTTGCATAGTCCTTTAATTCAAGTCCCTGCGTGTCAAATATACCGACTTTGTTGATTTTATATTTGAGTATGCCTCGTGTTATGGGGACGCCAGAGCCTGTTTTGGCGACTTCTTTGCCAAGTATGGTATTTATGAGCGTGCTTTTGCCTACGCCTGTTTTGCCAACTACCAAGATATTAAAATCATCCTTAACATATTTAAGCCTTTTTTTGCCGATATTAAGGGCTTTTGCAATCAGCCATTCAAGGGCATTCTTGCCTTTTGTTGCTATGGTGTGTAAGGT
>CAVJSG010000084.1:0-5458 GCA_963651895.1 Campylobacteraceae bacterium | reverse complement strand
TTTTATTAAATTCACAAAAAATTCACGCCTTTTTATAAGGGCTAAAATTTATTTTACCTTATTGAAATACTTTTCAATAATATCCTTGCCTACATTTTGCAAAGCCTCTGCGAGATTGTCAAAATTATCGTCAAGGTAGGCTATATAGGCTTCGCCCATAAGTTTGGTTATAGCCGTTGCGGCTGCGACATTGATAGCACCGCCAAAAAGAGTGCCAATGCCCGGGATAAATTTAGCCAAATTAGCTACCACAACCCTAGTCGCAAAGCCCGCACCCACGACCGCTGCAAAGGCTTTTGCCAAAGTCATAGCCGTGTCTTTGCTCATTTGCAAGTCGTAAATAGAGCTTATATGCACTATCATAGCACATTGAGTGGGCAGTAAAAGGGCGATATCGCTAAAAGGTATAGGACTTGCCGCCACGCCACCAGCTAGTGCTGTATAGCGGTTTATAATGGTTTTTGCCCGCTCTTTGTTAGCCCGTCTTCGCAACTCTTTGTCATAAACCTGCTTGCGTGCAAAGGCGTTCTTTTGGGCTTCGGGGAGCAGAGCGTAGGTTTTTTTGATGATTTCATCTATGCCCTTGACCCTGCTAGCGTTGCCATCATCATCCACGACAGACAAAGCCACAACCCTTTGAAAATGCCCATCGTCCCTAACGCCAAGCTCATCTTTGACAAGCTCAGAAAACTTTGCGCCCGTCTCGTCTGCATCCTGCGTAGCCTTTGTGATGGTGAGGATGGAGGGGATATGATAGCTTTGTAGTAGCTTCCACAGCTCGCGCTCGCCGTCCTCTACACGCCTACTCGTCTCTGCTATACAAAGCCACGCAATGTGGATTTGCTCTTGCTGTTCCTTGCACTCTTTTTCCTTTAAAAAACGCTCAATGTTGCCTTTCGTGCCCTCAAAGTCCTGCAATTCAAGCCCTTTGGTGTCAAAGATAGTGAAAGTGCCGTGTTTGTATTCAGCTATCTCTTGGGTTACGGGACTTCCTGAACCTGTTTTAGCAACCTTTTCGCCAAAGACAGCGTTAATGAGCGTGCTTTTACCCACGCCCGTCTTACCCATAATAAGCACATTTAGCTTTTCGTCAGGGTTTTTAGCCGCCATTTGCTGCATTAGCTTCAAGCCCTCATCGCTTATAGCCGTGTAATCAGGGGCTTTAACCTGCTCGTTTTCGCCATTGCGAATTTCGTTTTCATTTGCCATTTTCTATCCTTTCTTTGCGTTTTGCAAATTTAAATTCCTAGAATTTAATGGCTAAATTCTAGGGGTTAAGCTGAATTTATGGACTTTTAACGCTTTTTTGTTTCAAAGCGTGAATTTTTTCGTGAATTCCGTGAATTTTTCACTAAATTTTGCAAAAAATTCACGCTATTTCGTCATTGCGTGGCGTTGAAAACGCCAAAGCCATAGCCACGAAAAAATTTACACTTTTAAACACCATTTAAAAGCCTTTTAAAAGGCGTTTAAACCCAAAAATTTCAGCCGCCGCCGTGTTCCCTGTCTATTTTAGACTATGTTTTCAATTCACCTTAATTCTCAGCCCTCCTTTATCTAAAATTTCAAAGGCATTTTACCCCACCCCTGCGACACGGGCTGTCGTTTTTGAAACCTTAATGAAAATTTTTTGAAAAAATTTGCAAAATTTGTGAATTTCTTTGGGAAAATTTGGAAAATTTGAAATTTTTGAGAAAAATGAGAAAAAACGGCGTGAATTTTGGGTAAAAATTTAAAGAAAAAGCGTGAATTTGGCTGATTTTTTGAGTGATTTTGTGAATTTTTAGGCTGAAATAAACAAACGAGAATGCGGCAAAATAGGCAAAACTGACAAACGAGAGAGAGAGAGAGAGTAAATCCCTGCCCCACGCGTTTTGCACCCTAGTCCCACGCTGTTTGCTTGGATTTTTGCCTCAAAATTCATAGTTTTCCTTTGTGATTGATAAACGAAAGTTTATCATTTTTTGTTTAAAATTTGCCTAAATTTTGCTAAATTTTTGCAAATTTCGCCAAAAATTCACAAAATGCCGTCATTGCGAGACTTTGCAAGCGTAGCGAGCAAAGTCGTGGCAATCCATACTTTGCAGGCTGTTAGCCTTTGCCATTTTTAAAAAATGTGTGAATTTAATTGACACTCTTTAAAATGGCAAATTCGACAGCTTTTTAAACTATGGATTGCCACGCAAAAACTCACTCACGCTCATTTTTGCTCGCAATGACAAAATAGCGTAAATTTCACGCAAATTTTGCAAAAAAATTCACACTTGTGCGTTAATTTAAATCTCCAAATCCCAAAATTCTAAATTTCTAACAAATTTCAGCCCAAATTCAAGCCAAAATTCATTTGAGAGTATAATTTATAGGGATTTGTATGCGGATATTGTCTTTATAAGGCGGGAATTCCTTGCTTGCGCGGGCGAGGATTTTAAAGACATTATCGTCAAGTATCGCATAACCCGAGCTTTGCATTATCCGCACGGCTTCGAGGGTGTTGTTCGTGCGCCAGACAAATTCGAGCCAAACCTTGCCCGTAAGGTGCATTTTGATGGCTTGGTGTGGGTAAGTCTCGCGCGCGGCTTTGTCAATCGCCGCCTTTATCTCGCGCAAAAAGGGGTTATCCGTCTTGCCAAAAGCCATAGTGCCAATCTGCGTGGGCGCGTTGTTTGCCACCTGCGCCCCGCCCATCGCTGTGGGCTTTTCCTCGATTTGTTCCTCTAATTTTTTGCTCGCGTTTTTGGCGATTTCAACGGGCTTTTTGTGGTGCTTGTGCCGCTTTTTTTTCTTTTCTTTTTTCTTTTCTTTTTTCAAAATGGGCTTGGGCGCGAGTTTTGGCACGATAAATTGCCCCTGTGCCACGAACTGCCCCATCGCGATGGAGATGGCATCCTGCCCCTTCATTTCGATTTTAAAAACGCTGCTAAAATTTACCAAACCAAGCAGCGGCAGGGCAAAGATAAGGCTAGTAATGATAAGGGCTTGCAGTTTATGCGGCTTTTTTCTCATCGTTTTTCCTTAAATTTTTGACAAGCTATATCATAAATTTGCGCGAAATTCAAGTTTTTTAAAACAAAATTCACGCTTTTTAAAGAAGCATTTAAGCGAAATTTGCGCCCCTTAAATTTATGTGAATTTGTCTGTGAATTTGCGCCACAAAACCCCATTTTATCACTCCTGCTGCTTTTGCGTTATGATTTGAAAATTTTGGTGTTCCTTGCCTTTTAGCACATCAATGAGCCTTATAAAGCTCTCAAAGCGTGAATTTTTGTCCGCTTTTAGCTCGATGAGAGTCTTTGCTTCGGTGCTTGCGATTTTGGCTTGCACTTCCTCAAAACTCGCGGGTTTATCATCTATATAAAAAGAATCTTTCTCATCTATACTGATAAGGACTTTCATTTGATTGTCATTAACGGCGTTCGCGTTTTCAGCCTTTGGCGGCTCGACTTTTATGTGCCCGTAGGCGATGAAGGTCGAAATACTAAGCACAATCGCAAGCAAAACAAGCATTATGTCGATGAATGGGACTATGTTTAGCCCTTCGTTGCGCGGCAAGCGTATCATAATGCGCTCCAAAATGCTAAATTTTCAGTGTTTTTGCTTATAAAGCAGCCATTAAATGCCGAAATTTTGGCGTTTTTCATCTCTCGCCCTTAAATTTCGAGCTTAAAAGCGAAACCTTGCGAAGCAAGGCGTTGTAAGCCATTAAGCTTGGTATAGCCACCACAAGCCCCAGCGCAGTGGCTTTTAAGGCAAGCGAAAGCCCTATGACTATGGATTTTACATCGATGTTACCCGAGATGCCCATATCGTAAAACACTATCATAATGCCAAGCACGGTGCCCAAAAGCCCTACATAAGGGGCGTTGGAGTAGATTATGTAAAGCGTGGTGAGGTTTTCGCTAAGGGCGTTATCAAAGTCGTCTTGGTTTTGATAAGCACTCGCCTTTACTTTGCGAAAAAATAGCAGCCGTTCGATGACGCAATAAAGCGCGATAAACGCCATAACGCCTAGTAGGGCGATGATGATGAGGTCTATGTGAGCCTTTAAGGTTTCCATTGAAAGTCCTTTAAATTTAGAAAAATTATCAAAAATATACACAAACAAAGCTAACGAATCGTTTGAATTTTTGATAAATCTCGGTTTGGCTATTATAGCAAAATTATTGTTTTTTGCAACATTATTTTGAATTTTTTCGCAAGCCGTCTCAAAAAGGCTAAATTTTTGCAAATTTTTATGGCTTTTGAGTGCCAAAATTCAGCCGATAAAAGTCCAAAATCCAAAAATTTGTAAATTTTCGTAACAACTTTGCGATAAATTTGCAAATTTTAACCATAAAACAAACCAAAATGGTTATAATTTCACAAAAATTTACCCAAAATTCAAACGGAGATGACGATGAGAGCGTTACTAGCCTTTTTGCTTGCCCTTGTTTTCGCAGCTTGCTCGGAGCAAAAGCCTCCCAAAGCCCAGCCCGAGCCGCAAGAGGAAGTTTCTATCGAGGCAAATGACGAAAAGAGCGAGGTTAATGACACAAATGTCCCCTTGCCTGTGCCAAATTCCAAGCTTTTCGCCCCAAGTAATGCGAGCTACGCCCTATTTTTCGGCACTCACACACAGGGGGGGGGGGGTTGAGAGATGATAGAGAGCTATCAACTTTTCCTAGCCATACACCTTTATAGCGTCTATGCGAGCGGGATTTTGATGCTGATTTATTTGATTTTAACCCAGGGCAGTTTCAAGACGGAATTTAGCTTCATACGCCGCATACGCGTGTTTTTGCCGCTTTATTATCTTTTCTTTGCCATTATGCTTTTCACGGGCTTGCTGCTTTTTGCGCTCAAACGCTATGAATTCAGCTTTGGCGTGAGGTATATGGTGCTTGCGTGGGTAGCTATTTTTGTGCTTAGCATTTGGCAATTTTTGCTATTTAAAAAAGCGCGCAAAATACGGCGGTATAGGGATTTTAGGCTTGCGAGTTTTTTTATATTATTTTTTAGTATTTTTTTACTCGCCATTTCTTTTTACATAAAATAAAATGCAGTTTTTATATGATGAAAATGTCGGCGCAGAGGTGCTTTGCTTAGAGGGAGCTGCCTTTAAACACCTAAAAATTCGCCGTGTGCGGCAAAATGAACGCCTCAAAATGCGAAATTTACGCGACTACATTTTATACGAGTATGAAATCACCGAGCTTAAAAGGCACTCTTGCACCTTAAATTTACGCTCAAAAAGCGAAATTTTAGTAGCCCCTCGCAAAAAAACCGCCCTCGCACTTGGCGTAATCGAGCCAAAAATCCTAGAAAAAACCCTGCCTTTTTTGAACGAACTTGGGCTTTACAAGCTGATTTTGGTTTTCACGCATTTTTCGCAAAGGAATTTCGCCCCTGATTTTGAGCGTTTAACGCGCATTTTGATAAATTCCTGCGAGCAGTGTGGGCGGGCAAATTTAATGCAAATAGA
>CAVJSG010000083.1:0-8668 GCA_963651895.1 Campylobacteraceae bacterium | reverse complement strand
ATATATCATTGCGAGACTTTGCAAATACTAAATAAGCGAAGTCGTGGCAATTCATAAGTTACTTGCTGTTAGTTTTTTGCCATTTTTAAGAAAGGCGTGAATTTAATTAACGTTTCTTAAAATGACAAATTTTACAGCTTTTTAAAATATGAATTATCACGAAGTCGCCAAAGGCGACTTCTCGCAATAATACTCTACCTAAAATTCACGCTATCTGTGAAAATGGTGAATTCTTTTAAAATCCACTCCCATAAGGAAGGGGCTTTTCCCAAAATTTATGCCTTTTTTTAAAATGGCAAAAATTATGGCTTTTTTCAAAGTGTGGCTGCTGTGTTGCGTGGTTGTTTTTATAAAAACCGCTCGCAATGACGGACTACTTAAAAAATCGCACAAACACCTAAAATTCACACTAAATTTCAACCTAAATCTCAAAAGCCCCAAATTCAAACCCAAAAATCCCCAAATTTTACCAAACCAAGGCCAAATTTAAAGCCTAAAATTAAATTCAACCCCCAAAAATCCGAATTTAAAACCCAAAATTCAACCCCCAAAAATTTCCAAAAAACTAAACCAAAATTCAAAGCCCAAAAATTCCCAAACCCCAAAAATTTCCAAAATCCCCCCCCCAAATTTCGCTTAAAACCTCTCAATGAGATACATATAGCTTGGTATGTCCATCTTTGCAAAGGCTTCAAGTTCGGCACTTTGATACATATCCTCATCCAAAACGCTCAGCACGCGTCCCACAGGAACGCCGCTGAAAAATATCTCATCAAGCCCGCTTGTAAGCACCTCATCGCCTATGGCGATTTTTTCGCCCTTGGGGATGAATTTCACTATGAGCCTGCCGCCGCGCCCTTGGGCTACTGCGGGGATTTTCCTTTTGCCCACGAAAACAGAAAACGAGCAGTCCTCATCGCCTTGCAAGATACCCATCAGCCGCCCGTCCTTTACCACTGCGATGCCTGCGGTGTAGCCTTGATAAATGAGCCCCTTGTTTTTGGTGCTTGAAAGCGTGCCTGAAAAGTCAAGCCACACGCGGCGATAATCGCTGATTTGCACGAAGGATATGGCTTTGACGAGGCTGAGTTGTGGGTAGTAGAGTGTGGAATTTTTATCCTCCAAAATGGCGTTTAGTTGGTTTGCAAAGGTGCTAACTAGGGCGGCTGATTGCTCTAAGGCTTCATTTTTGGCGCGTAAAATGCGAATTTCATCCACTTGGTTAAAATGCTCATTTATGGTATCTACGAGGTAGGTTTTAAGCTTGTAATAGCCGCCTATGATGCCGTCATTTACGCTTAGCACCACTCTTTTTACATAGCCTCCAAAATAAAGCGACATAAAAAGCACAAAGGATGCGATTAGCACTATGCTTATTTTATTCTTCATTTGTCAGCTGTTGTAGCAGCTTCATCTCCTCTAAAATGCGCCCCGTGCCGCGTGCCACGCAGGTGAGCGGGTCGTCCGCGACATAGGTAGGCAGGCGCACGGTCTCTGCTAGGTATTTATCAAGCCCACGAATAAGGGCTCCGCCGCCGCTTAACACTATGCCGTTTTCCACTATGTCGCCTGCTAAATCCGCCGGCATCTTTTCAAGCACTTCTTTTAGGGCGTCCGCGATTTCCCTTAAATTTTCAAGCATAGCCTCACGCACATCCTCGCTTGTGATTTCAACGCGGGTTAAAAGCCCTGTGATTTGGTCGCGCCCCTTAACGCCCATAGAAAGTTCCTTGTCCATAGGGTAGGCAGAACCGATTTTAATCTTTACTTCCTCAGCCGTCCTGTCGCCTATGATGAGCCCTCTGTTGCTTTTCATCCACGAAACTATGCTGCTATCGAGTTTATCCCCTGCCACGCGAATGGACTTTGAGATGACAAGTCCGCCAAGGGAGGTAACGCCGATTTCAGTGGTGCCTCCGCCTATGTCTATGATTAAATTTCCCTTGGGTTCTTGTATGGGAAGTTCTGCCCCGATAGCCGCTGCCATAGGTTCCTCTATCAAAAAAACCTCGCGCGCGCCCGCACTCAAAGCACTCTCTCTAACTGCCTTTCGCTCAACTTGTGTCAGCCCGTAAGGCACGGAAATCACTATGCGTGGGCGCAGGAAATTCTTGCGGCGGTGCGTTTTTTCGATGAAATAGCGAATCATCTTTTCAGTCATATCAAAGTCCGCGATGACGCCATCTTTCATAGGGCGAATCGCCTCTATGTTGCCCGGCGTCTTTCCTACCATATCCTTCGCCTCTTTGCCCACGGCTAGAATTCTAGGCTTGCCGCCGCCATACCTGTCGCGCTCGATGGCGACAACGGAGGGCTCGTTGATGACTATGCCCTTGTCTTTTACTAGCACGAGCGTGTTTGCCGTGCCTAAGTCTATGCCCATATCGCTGGAAAAAAATCCTACTATTTGGTCAAAAATCATCCTACACCGCCTTTTTGGTTTTGATAAATAGGGGCTTTGCGCCCTCTTGCACCACTTCTTTTGTGATGATAATGTCGTAGTTTTTAAATTCAGGTAGCTCAAACATCAAATCCACCATCATTTCCTCGATAATGCTGCGAAGTCCGCGCGCGCCCGTTTTGCGCTCCAAGGCTAGCTTGGCAATGGCTTGCAAGGCTTCATCATCAAATTTCAAATTCACATTGTCGATAGCAAAAAGCTTTTGATACTGCTTTGTGATGGCGTTTTTGGGTTCGGTTAAAATTCGCACCATATCAGCTTCATCAAGTTCGTTTAGGCTCGCTATAATGTGCAGCCGCCCTATGAGTTCAGGGATAAGCCCAAAATGCACCAAATCATCAGGCTCGATGCGCTCTAAAAGCTCGTTTTTGCTTTTTTTATCCTCCTCGCTCGCAAAGCCCACGACCTTATCGCCCACTTTTCGCTTTAAAATTTGCTCCAAGCCATCAAAGGCGCCCCCACACACGAAAAGAATGTTTGAGGTGTCTATTTGAATAAAGTCTTGGTTAGGGTGTTTGCGTCCGCCTTTTGGAGGGATATTTACAAGGCTTCCCTCTATGATTTTAAGCAAGGCTTGTTGAACGCCCTCGCCGCTAACATCGCGTGTGATGGAGCGGTTTTCGCTCATCCTTGCGATTTTATCGATTTCATCGATGAAAACTATGCCCCTTTGAGCCTTGGCTACATCGCCGTTTGCTGCTTGCAAGAGCCTTGTGAGTATGTTTTCTACATCCTCGCCCACATAGCCTGCCTCTGTGAGTGAAGTGGCATCGCAGATTGCGATAGGCACATCCAAAAAGCGTGCCAAAGTCTGCGCCAAAAGCGTTTTGCCGCTGCCTGTGGGACCCACTAGCAAAATGTTGGATTTTGCTAACTCGGTGTCATCGTCCTGCACGAAAGACTTGAAAATACGCTTGTAGTGATTATAAACCCCCACGCTAAACACCTTTTTGGCGCGTTCTTGCCCTATGACATATTTATCAAGGTGCGCTTTTAGCTCTTTTGGAGTAATATCCTTGAATTCAACGCTCGATTTTATGGGCGCAATACCCTCTTTTTCGCTGCCAAAAAATTGATTGTAGGCGTTTTTGGCGCAGTTTTCGCAAATCAAAGCGTGCTGATACTCGGTTGTTAAAAGCATCTTGTCCATCAGGCTTTTTCGCTCTGAGGGCAAAACCCCCTCCGTGCCACAAAAACTACATCGTCTCATCGTGTTTCCCCCTATAAACAGGAATTCCTCGCGTGGTGTTTAAGATAAATTCACACATTTTTTTCACATTTTCGCTCTCGCAGCCCTTTTCCAAGAGTTTCAAGGCGTTTTCTTTTAAATCCTTGCCGTCAAATAAAAATCTATAAGCCTTGTTTATACGCTCGACTTCCTCTTTCTCAAATCGCCTACGAATGCCCACTAAATTTAGGCTTCTAATTTTCGCGCGGTTGCCCTCAGCCAAGCAAAATGGCACTATGTCTTGGCTAAGTGCGCTCGCACCCGCTATCATCGCGCCCTCGCCCACTTTGACAAACTGATGAATGGGCGTTAGCCCGCCTACCACTACGAAGTCTCCAAGCTCTATGTGTCCTGCGAGCGTGGCGTTGTTTGCCATTATGACATTGCGCCCGAGTCTGCAATCGTGGGCTATGTGGCAATAAGCCATTATAAAGGCGTTTTCGCCTATGCGCGTGAAGCCGTCCCCCTTTGCCGTGCCTGAATTTATCGTGGCAAATTCACGCACAGTGGAGCCCTCGCCGATAATCACGCCCGTTTCTAGCTCGCCCTCTTTGTAGGAAATGTCCTGCGGGATGTCGCCTATGGCGGCGTATGAGAAAATTCGGCTTTTTGCGCCTATTGTAGTCGCGCCAAGTATGCGTGCGCCTTGCTTTATGACAACCCCATCGCCGATTTTTGCCTTGCTGCCGATATACGCATAAGGCTCGATGATGACATTTTCGCCCAAAACCGCGCCCGGCTCGATAACTGCGCTTGAATGAATTTCGCTCATCATCTATCCATTATCATCGCTTTGAGTTCAGCTTCTGCCACAAGGGCGTTTTCCACGAACGCCCTGCCCTCAAACACCCACAGCGCGCCGCGATTTTTAACGACATTCATCTCATAAACGAGCCTATCGCCCACGCGCACGGGGCTGCGAAACTTTGCCTTGTCAATGCCGGTGAAATAAACGACTTTCTCGGCGGGATTTACCTGCTGCGTCATACTCTTAAACGCCAGCACACCGCCTGTTTGCGCCATACCCTCCAAAATCAGCACGCCCGGATAAATGGGATGACCCGGAAAATGCCCCTGAAAAACTTGGTCTGAGATGCTGATATTTTTGTATCCGCGCACGAATTTGCCAAGTTGCATTTCAGTAATCTTATCCACCAGCAAAAGCGGATACCTATGCGGCAAAATCGCTTGAATCTGCATAATGTCTATCATTTTCGCGCCTTTAATGTTTAAATTTCGCTTACCAAAACGGAATTTTACATTAAAAATGCTAATGAAAGGGAGATAAAATTCAAAGTTTTTGGTAAATTTTTCGCAAATTTATGGGTAAATTTGGAAAATTCGTCATTGCGAGCGGTTTTTTAAGGCGTGTGCGAAAGGTGCGGATAAATCGTCATTGCGAGATTTTGAAAAAGCCGAAGCAATCCATTACGCACGCAGTGCGTTTTTTAAAATGCAAATTCACGCCCAAAAACGCGACTTTGTCGCGTGTGGCTACGCTCACAATGACGAATGACAAGCGTTTCTTAAAATGAAATGGATTGCTTCGGCTTTTCAAAATCTCGCAATGACGAATTACCAAAAATTCACGCAAATTGTGGATATTTTAAAAGACAAGGCGAAGTCTCGCGTGGTGATTTTAAGGGTTGTGCGAGCAGGGATAGAACATATAGCTCATCTCCGCGAAGTTTGCGAAGCAAGCAAAGTGCGACAGCACGCAGCGTCTCCCTTAAAAGCAGCCGCGAGACTTTGCCGCGCCAAATTAAAGCTCCAAACCCCAAATTCCACGCCAAAATTTACAAAAAACCTACAATTTCAACCAAATTTAGCTGAATTCAACTCAAAATTCAAGCTCCAAAAGCCAAATTCGGCCTCAATTTCACGCAAATTTCAAGCCCCAAAATTCACGCAAACCCAAAGCCAAATTCAAGCCCCAAAGCCCAAATTTCACGCCAAATTCAACCCCCAAAGCCCCAAAAACCCCAAAAATTCCTAGTATTTATAAGCTCCCTCGATAAACCAAGTGCGTCCTTGTCCAAGCAAATAGCGGTATTCGCCTATGCTCGTGGCTTTGTTGTTGTTGTAGTAGTCGTAGTAGAGTGTGTCTAGGACATTTTTGACCCCGGCGGTTACGACTATGGCGTTTTTGTTAAAGCCAAAACTCACGCCCACATCGTTTATCATATAGGGTTTGAGCGTCTCGCCCTCGATGCTGCTGATGACGGCTTGCTTGCCGTAAAATGAGTTTTGCAGCCACAGCCGCGCGTTTATGGAGCGCGTGATGTCCAAGCCCAAATTTATGCCCAAGGTTGCCTTGTAGTCGTAGGTGTAGGGGATTGCCGCCCACTGCCCGTCTGCGCCCTGTGCCTCGGCTTTTATGTAAGTGAAACTTTCGTTAAAGCCTAAATTTCCGCCAAAGAGGTATTGTTCTAGGGCGATTTCACCGCCTATGCGCCGCGATTTGCCGTAGGTTGCATAGTCAAGCCCGCTGTAAGGGTCTCCCGTGAAGTAGAATTCGTTTTTGCTGTCTATGTAAAAGGCGTTTGCGCTGAAAAGTATGGCGTCTATTATCAGCCCAAAGCTGCCTAGGCGGATTTCGCGCGTGGGGATATAGTCCTTAAAGCCTATTTCATAGCTGTTGTAGCTTTCGTCCTCTAAATTTGTTTCAGTCATTTGAAAGTTGTTGCCGGCAAAGGGTTTGGTAGCAGAGTCGGCGGCGTTAGTATTTGGCGTAAATTCGCCCGTCCTTACTAGCATAGCGTAAGCCGGCACGGGGCTAAACCCCCTCTCATAACGCGCAAACACCACGCCTGTGTCGGAGTAGCGAAAGGCAGGGGCGATTTCAAAGGCGAAGTTGTCGTGATTTACCTCTAAATTTTTCTTTAAATTTGCTATCTCAGGGCTAAGAGACGAGCCGAAAAGGTTAAAATTAGCACTTACCACCCCATCCGTGTCTAGCTTGGATTTTGTCATTTGATAACGCAAGGCAGCCTTTACGGAGAAAGCGTCTGTGAAGTTATATTTTTCGCTGACAAAGACGGCATTTGTCCATTCGCTTATATCAAGCGGGGTGTTTATATCGACATTGATGAGGGCATAGACATTGCAAATGCCTGTGGAGTAGCAAATTTTACTTGATTGTAAATTTTGCACAGGATTTCTTTTTGACATTTCATAAATGCTTTCAAGCCCTACAAAAAGCACGCCACTGCCATGATTGAACTGCGCACTAGCCCTCGCGCCAAATTTACTCTCATCAAAGGACGAGTCGCTTTGATTTATGGAGTTTGGATTCTCTGTCGAGCCTATGAAATAACGCGCCCCATACTGATAAAGCATAGTCGTGGAGCTGTATTTGTCGTATTTTCTTTTATCAAAAGCATAAAAGCCCGTTAAATTCAGCTTCAAGGTCCTAAGTTCGCTCTCATAGCCCAAACTTCCCACAAAACGACTATGCGAAAGCTCGATTTCGCCGCTGCCTGCTGTTTTTCTGTCGTCCTTTGTGGGCGAAAATGAGGGCAGGGCGTAAATTTGTGCGGCTGTTGTTTGTTCTAGTGCAAGTAATTCTTGTGCTTTTGTGGTGCTACTACCGCCGTAGATAGTAGCAGCTTTTTGGTTATAATCGTTAAATATGCCGTTAATGGTAGCCGTGTCAAAAAACGAATTATAAGGCGTGGTTTTTTCCTTCG
The DNA here is from genome assembly GCA_963651895.1 of Campylobacteraceae bacterium. Classification (GTDB taxonomy): domain Bacteria; phylum Campylobacterota; class Campylobacteria; order Campylobacterales; family Campylobacteraceae; genus Campylobacter_D. The sequence continues at coordinate 1,290 of CAVJSG010000083.1, read as the reverse complement.
CCGAGTAAAAGTCCGCATCCACAACTATACTTTGCCCCAGCCCCAGCGCGATGTCCGCACCAAAGGCTACTTCAAAGCCGCTACTTTCATCCCCCTCGCGAGGTCCGCCCTTTTTAAAATAACCCAGCCCAGCGTTTAAATTCACGCCGCCAAATTTTTCAGCCGCTTGCGCGTGGGCGTTGTAGGTAGTGCCGCTGCTTGCGAGGTTGCTCGCATACCCTGCGCCCACTTGAAAATAGGGCTTGTCCGAGCGTTTGGATGTGATGACATTTATCGTCCCGCCCCTTGCACCAAGGCTTGGATAGACAGCGACTTCTTGGATGAGGCTTGGCAGCACCGAATTTATGGGCATAAAGCCGTAGTAGCTATCGAGTGGGTTGAAAGAAATGCCGTTGATGAGAAATTCCACGCCGTTTGTGCTTAGCCGCCCTTGTGCGCGCAAGTCAAACTGCTGCCCAAAGCCCGTGCTATTTACGATGGTGATGAATGGCATATAGCGAAGTGCGCTCTCTGTGTCGCGCGCGCCGCGTATAGCCTCCGCGTCTGCGTAATACACGGCTTGATTTTGCGAATTTAACTCGCTAGGCATTAGCCCATAGGTTTTGCTTTTGCCGCGCGCGGAGTCGCTTTTTTGGGCAACTAGGGCGCGTTTTTTGGTAGAATTTTTGGCTTTTGAATTCGTGGCGGTTTTTGAATTTGCTTTGGAATTTGCTTTTTGTGCTTTGGAATTTACTGCGGCTTTTGAATTTGTGGCTTTCGTAGCCTTTTGGGTAGCTTTTGGAGTTGCCTTGGCGGTTCTTGCTATGGCTTTTGTGGATTTTTTGGCACTCGTGCTTTTTGGAGCTTGTGCCATTTTTGCGATGGAATTGGCATTTGTAGCGGACTTTGCGTTCGCCGCACCTTGTTTTGTGGCTAAATTCGCGTTTGCCACGCCCAAACTAATGCAGAGGCTCAAAGCCATCGCGCAGACTAATATCCTTTTTATACTACTTCCTTTCCTTGTGGGTTTTGTTTAAAAATTTGCTTGAATTTGTGCTGAATGCGTTTGAATTTGAATTTGTGCGAAATGTGTGAGCGCGGACATTTGCGTGAAATTTGCGGATGCTCGCGCGTGCATTTGAATTTGCGCTAAACTCGTTCGCGTGGGCGTTTGATTTTGTGCGAAGTGTGCGAAGTGTGCTAAATTTGCGTTCGTTTGATTTTGTGTGAGCGTGGGTAGAGTCAATGAAACCGCAAAACGCGAGCGTCCTACTCTCTCTCTCTCTCTCTCTCTCTCTCGTGTGTGTGTGG
>CAVJSG010000082.1:0-8697 GCA_963651895.1 Campylobacteraceae bacterium | reverse complement strand
ATTTAGCCCTTTAAAGCCCTTTTAAACCGCGCTTAAAACATAAAAAGGCTCGTTGTTATCGCTTAAATTCAGCCCCTTTAAATTATGCGGCAAAAAAAACTCCCCCGCCTCGCATTCTTTCAAAACTATGCTTTCGCCTTGCCTCACAAAGCAAAGATTATTATTCGCCCTTATGGGAGCGTTTCCGTTAAGCTCAAAGGCACTCACAGCAAGCAACGGCAGCCCCCGCACTATGCTTAAAGTTTTAAGGCTTATATAACTGATTTTTATGCCCATATATGAGCCGGGACCATTTGCGTAAATCAGCCTTTCTAGCTTGAATTCAGCCAAAATTTGCTCCAAAATCACGGGCAGAAATTCGCTCGCCTTTTCGCTACTCTCAAATTTTTTGCAAAGTTCGTCATCCTCGTAAAGTCCCAGCAAAATGGGGCTTGCAAGCGCGTTTAAAAGCAAAGTCAAGCAAAAACCCTCTCATACTCGCGTGCGCGTTCTTTTTCAAGGCTTACGATTTCATAGGCGCTTTTGTCTTTGAGAATTTCTTTCGTCAAAAGATGATTTAGGTGATGGCTGCCCGCGTAAGCGACATAATCCCCAAAAACTCGGTATCCCAAAAGGCTTAAATCGCCGATGGCGTCCAAAATTTTATGACGCACAAATTCATCGCGAAAGCGCAGTCCCTCGGGGTTTAAAACGCGGTTTTCGTCCAAAACAACCGTGTTTTCAAGGCTGCCCCCAAGTGCTAAATTCATAGAGCGCAGGGTTTCGACATCCTTTAAAAAGCCAAAGGTTCGCGCGCGCGCGATTTCCTCTATGTAGTTTTTTTTGCTGAATTCAAAGCTGTAATGCTGCTCGCCGATGAGTTGATTTTCAAATTTTATGGTGTAGTTTATGCGCGGCTCCCTCGTGGGCGTGATGCGCACGAATTTATCCCCGTCTCTAACTTCCACGACTTTTTTGATAAGCAGAATTTTTTTAGGCTCGTCAAGCTCGCGCAGCCCCGCTTCATCGAGCATCATACAAAAGCTAATGGAGCTGCCGTCCATCACGGGCGGCTCGTTGTTGTTTAGCACTATGCGGATGTTGTCGATGCCATAGGCGTTTATGGCACTTAATAGATGCTCGATAGTGGAGATATAGGCTTTGTCGTTGCCTATGACCGTGGCAAGCTTGGTGTTTATGACATTTGCGGGCTCTGCCTTGAAGCTCACATTTAAGTCGCTTCTATAAAACACCACGCCGCTGTTTGCCTCTAATGGCTCTAAGCGAAGCTCGATGGGCTCGCCCTTGTGCAGCCCTATGCCCACGCCGCTGACGCTTTTTGCTAGTGTGATTTGATTCATTTTCTCTCCCTTAAAATAACCTTTCGCCCCTCATCAAGCACCGATGTGATGTAGCTTTGAAGCCATTTGGGGTCTTGAAACTGCTCAGGGCGCACCTCTACGCCTTGGATTAAAACGCCAAAATGCAAATGGTCGCCGAGTGCAAGCCCGCTAGTGCCTGTTTTGGCGATGATTTCGCCGGCTTTGACAAAATCGCCCTGCGCCACGAGCTTGGAGCTGCAATGCCCATAAAGGCTGTAAATGCCGTAGCCGTGGTCGATGATGACATTTATGCCATAAATTCCATTTTCCTCAGCGAAAACCACGCGCCCATCGAGGCTCGCGTAGATGTTTGCGCGCACAAAGCTCGCTAAATCAATGCCTAGATGGTAAGAGTCGCTTACAAATTCGCCATTATAGCTGTAAAATCTATGGTCGGCAAAGTCCGCGACTTGTTTCGCGCCCCTTAATGGCAAAAAGCGTGAAATTTTAAACTCATCAAAACTCGCGCTACTAATGCCTGCGCTTGCCTTGTGGATAATTTCCTCGTTGCCAAGTCGCAGGGTTTCATTGACGAATTTAAATTTTTGCGTGCGGCTGAAATTCTGTCCGCTAGCGTATTGCCGCGTCAAATCATCGATTTTGCCGTCTAAAAAGCTCTCTTTCAGGGCGATTTTGGAGTCCTTATACTTGCGGTTGATGAGGTAGTAGCGGATGCGCTCTTTTGTGGTGTTGCCGGCTTTGTCCGTGGCGACTACAAAGGCGCGAAAGTCCTTTTCTTTCGCGCTCCACGCGATGAGCGAGGCGTAGTGATTTTCGCGCAAGTATGGTGCCACCGCAAAGCGCCGCCCCTTGTCATCCTCAATGTGAATTTCTTGGATGTTTTCATCGCGCGCCTCAAAAACCACAGCCGCCGCGCCGCCCTGCTCGATTTGGTAGGAATTTGCGAGTATATTTACTGCGGGTTTTTTGGTATCAGCCACCACGCGCACGCTTTTTGCGGCTTCGTTTCCCAAGAAAAAATTCCAAAAAGAGCCATCAAACGCCGAGATTTCAAGGGTGTAAATCTCGCCGTCCTTGATGATTTGGGGCAAATTTAGCTCCACTAAAACCTCTTTTTGGCTGTTGATTTTCTCATCATAAAGCACCACGCCGCCGTCATTTTCGCCCTTTTTTAGCACGATTTTCACGCGTTTTATACCTGAAAGCTCGTCCGTCATCCGTAGTGCCAAGGGCTCTTGCAAATTCGTGTAGATAGTGTCTTGCACATAAAGCACGGGCACTTCGCGCTCAAAGGCATTAAAACGCACGCAAAGCCCTATGAGCAGGGCTAGGGCAGCGATTATGATGATATTTCTGGTTTTTTTACCGCGTTTTTTCATCAAAGTTTTCACTTTTAACCTCAAATTTTTGCGCGAATTTTAGTGTTTTTGGGTAAATTTTTGGAAATTTGCGCGAATTTTTGGCTAAAATTACGCATAAATTTCAAAAAGGAAAGAAAGTGAAAAACGAAAATATCGCCTTTGAAACGACTTTAATTCACGCCGGAGACACCACCGACCCTCGCACAGGCGCGGTTGTGCTGCCCATCTATCAAAGCACGACCTACAAATACCTAGCCTTTGGCAAGCACACGGGTTGGGAGTATTCGCGCACGAAAAACCCCACGCGAGACGGCATTGAGAGCCTCATCGCAGCCTTGGAGGGCGGTAAATTCGGCTTTGCCTACGCCTCGGGGATGGCAGCGCTGGCAAATGTGCTAAGCCTCTTTAAAAGCGGCGATGAAATCATCGTTTTGTCGCAAATTTATGGCGGCACTTTCAGGCTGCTTGATAGTATCTTTAAAAATTTTGATATACATTATAAAATTTTCGAGGGCGAGGATTATGAAAAATTAGAAAATTTCATAGGCAAAAACACAAAGGCGATTTTGTTTGAAACCCCTACAAATCCGCTTTTAAGCGTGGTTAGCATAGAAAAAATCGCTCAAATAGCGCGCAAAAAGGGCATTTTAAGCATCATCGACAACACCTTTATGACACCGTATTTGCAACGCCCACTTGCTTTAGGCATCGATATAGTGGTGCATTCAGCGACTAAATACATAGGCGGACACAGCGATGTCATAGGCGGCTTGGTGGTCGTAAATGATGAAAATTTAGGCGCACGGCTTTCGTTTTTGCAAAATTCCATAGGGGCGATTTTAGCGCCCTTTGATAGCTTTTTATTGATAAGGGGTCTTAAAACTTTGGCTTTGAGGATGCAAAAACACAGCGAAAACGCCTTGCAAATCGCTGAATTTTTAGCCACGCACAAGAGCGTGCAAAGGGTGCATTACCCGGGACTAAAACAAAGTCCATACTTTCAAACCCAAGCAGCACAGGCAAAAAGCGGCGGCGGAATGGTGAGTTTTGAACTAAAAAAGGGCTTAAACTACAAAAAATTCCTTGAAAGCACCGAGATAATCGCCCTTGCAGAGAGCTTGGGCGGCGTTGAGAGCCTATTTTGCCATCCTGCGACTATGACTCACGCGGCTATGCCCTCTGAAATTCGCACTAAACTCGGCATAAGCGATGAGCTGATACGCTTATCCGTGGGCATCGAGGACGCACAGGACTTGATAAGGGACTTAGAAAGGGCTATCGCAAAAATTTAGCAGCGAGTGCTAGGGCATTTATCGCAAACAAAATTTTCACTCACAACAACCTCGCAAAGCCCCTAAAAACCCTACTCCCCGCCCTTTTTTTCTTTCAAAGCCTGTTTTCGCTTTTCAAGCCTAAGCGCGTCATTTAGGGCTTCCTCGCTGTCATTAAGCGTGGTGAATTTGTATTCCTCGTCAAATTGCTTGTTTTTTATGCCCCACAAAAAAGCCCCCAAAGCCACGAAAAACACGCACACGGACACCGCTATCATCATCATAATCACGCTATTCACTGCGTATCCTTAACGCGTTAAGCACGACTACAAGGCTGCTTGCGGACATCGAGGCGGCTGCGATGAGTGGATTTATGAGTCCTGCGAATGCTAGGGGTATGGTGAGAGCATTGTAGCACAGCGAAAAGGCGAGGTTTTGCTTGATTATCACAAAGGTTTTTTTGGCTAGTGTGATGGCGCATTTTAGGGCGTTTAAGTCGTTTTTTAGCAAGATAATGTCGCTGTTTTGGGCTGCCAAGTCCGCCCCTTGCCTCAAACTCACCGCCACAGCCGCGTTTTTAAGCGCCAGCGCGTCATTTACGCCGTCCCCTACCATCAGCACCCTGTGGCTTTTGCTTAAATTTGCGACAATTTGCATTTTATTTTCGGGCAGGCAAGAAGCCGTAAAGTCCTTTATACCGAGCTTTGCGGCGATTTTCGCGGCGGCTTTTTCGTTATCGCCTGTGAGCATTTTTATGGGGATTTTTAGTTTTTTTTTTTTTTTTTCAAGCTCGGTTGCACCGCCCCTCAACACACTTTCAAATTCAAAAAAAGCCAAAATTTCGCCATTTTTCGCAAAGATAAAATGCGTGTTTTCAAATTTTTCATTAAATTTAATGCCCTTTTCGCCCAAAAATTCAGCGTTTGCGCCCACGAATTCAACTCCGTTTAAAAAAGCCACTATGCCCTTGGCGCGAAGTTCCTTTATTTGCGTGAAATTTAGGGGTGTAAATTTAGCGATTTTGCCCTGCAAAAACTCCCTTATGCTCGCGCTCACGGGGTGATTTGAAAGGCTTATAAAATTAAAAAATTCGTTTAAATTTAAATTTTTGCTCAAAAAATGCCTTGAAACTTTGAGTTTGCTCTGCGTTAAAACGCCCGTTTTATCGAACACCGCAAAATCGCACTTGGCTAAATCCTCGATTTTATCGCTGCTTTTAAAGAGCACTTTGAGTTTGAGTGCCTGAAATAAGGCTCTTAAATTACTCACAGGCGTGGCAAGTGCCAAAGCGCAGGGGCAGGCGATGATTAAAACCGAGATAGCATTGACTAGGGCGAGTTCTGCGCCGCTTTGCCGCGCAAAAAACCAAAAGCCAAAGCACAAAAGTGCCAAAAATAGCACTACGCGCGAGAAATAAACACTGATTTTTTCAACCAAGCTTTGAATTTTAGGCTTTTTGCCTTGGCAGAGTTCGAGCAGGGATATGATTTGACTGAGTTTTGAGTCCTTATAAAGCCTGCTAGCCCTGTAAATAAGGCTTCCATCAAGCACAACGCAGGCTGAATTCACGCTTTTTCCGGCATTTACGAGCAGGGGTTCGTTCTCGCCGCTCAAAGATGAGCTATCCACGCTCGCCTCGCCGCTTACGCAGATACCATCAATTAGGACTTTATCGCCCGTTTTAAGCTGTATCAAATCCCCCACGCACACAGCGTAGGGCTCTTTTGGGGCGAATTTTTCGCCATCAAACACCAAAATTTCGCCCTTTAAGAAGTCGTTTAAGCCGTCCATCGTGTCTGTGGCGTGCTTTTTGATTAAAACTTCGAGGTATTTTCCCACGAAAACAAAGCAAATTATCATCGCCACCGAGTCAAAATAAACCTCCCCCGCCCTTGAAAACATCGCCCACACGGAGTAGGCGTAGGCGAGGCTTGCGCCGAAAATCACCAAAAAATCCATAGAAATTTGGCGGTTTTTGAGCGAAAAATAAGCACTTTTGTAAAACGCCGAGCCCGTGAAAAACAGCACAGGCGAGGCTAGGATGAATTCTGCAAAGTTTAAAATGTCCTTTGTGTCGGGGTTCATCGCGCTAAAAAGCCCCGCATACTTTGCCACAGCTATCCACATCACATTCATCACGCACGCCACCGCCACTACGAGCTTGGAGTAAAACTCGCGCCGCGTTGCCACCGCTCTTTGCTCGGCTTTGAGCGGGTCATAAGCACTAGCCGTGTAGCCCACAGCGTGAATGAGGCTCACAATGCGCGCTGCGTCAATGCTTTGCGCTTCAAAAACCACTCGCGCCTTATGTGTGATGGGATTTACGCTAGCTTCAAGCACGCCTTCCTCGTTGATTAAAACCTTTTCATTGAGCCAAACGCAGGCGGCACAATGAATGCCGTTTATGATGAGGTGAAGTTCGCTCAAACCCTCGTCATTTTGGCGCACAAAGCTGTCAAATGAGCTTAAATTTAGGGCGTTTGGGGGAGTTAAATTTGGTTCGTTTTGGGGTGAAATTTGGGAATTTAAATTTGGGTTGTTTTGGTTGAAATTTGCGAAATTTTGGTTTAAATTCGCCGAATTTGCCCCAAAATCCATAGGCGAAAGCACATTTTTGCCAAGTTTTTCATAAAATGCACCCAAATTCTTGCTTTGAATGAGCTCATAAACGCCCAAACAGCCCGTGCAGCAAAAGCGCAGCTCGCCATTTGCCCCGCCTTTAAGCATTTGAGCCTCGTTAAAGTCCAGCCTACAATGCGCGCATTTCATTTTTGCTCTGCCAAGCCCTAGTTTAGCTCGCTTTGCAAGCCCCTAAAAACTAACCCCCAAGCTGAAACGCACGGATTCCATCTTTTGACGGCGACCGAAAAAGTCGTTTGGCTTTTGCACCTCGTATTCCACGCCCACTGAGATGGGTAAAATTGCCGGACTCACGCGCACGCCGGCGTTGTAGGCGATGGTGCTGTCGTAGTATTTGTCAAAATGCGAGTAGCCCGCGCCCACATAGGGCGTGGCTGAAAGCACCACCAAATCGAGCCTGTAACCCGCCGAGACGCCTACTTGCGTGTTTTTAACGCCCTGATAGCCATCATCGAGGCTCGCGTATTTAAACTGCGGGGCGACCACAAAATTCGCCGCGCCCACCCACAAACGCGCGAACAAAGCCCAGTCGTAGCGGCTCTCGCCGTTTGTCTTAACCTGCTGCACGCCAGCACCGATTTCAGGGCTTAGCTCAAAGCCCCCAAGCGTAATGCCCCAGCTCAAAGAGCAAGCCGCAAACGCCGATAAAATAGCTTTTTTCATCATTTTCCTTTTAAAAAAATTTGAATTTTTGCCGTAAAATGGCTAAAAATTCAGTCCATCATAGCAAATTTTGTTTAACGATTTGCCCCTTGATGAAAGCGTAGCTAATTGCGGCAAAAAAGCAGCACGCCGCTATCACGCAGCCTAAAAGCACGGGCGTATCGGCATTTACCGCGCCTACTATGTATGAAACCACGCCGGCAAGGGCAAACTGCGTGGTGCCAAGCACCGCTGAGGCTGTGCCTGAATTTGCGCTAGCAAAACGCCCCATCGCAAGCGTGGTGATATTTGGCATCACAAAGCCCAGCATAAAAAGCGTGGCGAACAAAACCACCTCAAACGCCCAAAAATTCGAATGAAAAAAGCTAGAAGCCACCAGCACTATACTGAGAAAAAACATCACCATCAAAGCGCGCGGCAAAACCTTGTAGGGCGAGTATTTAAGCACTAATTTCGCGTTAATCGCCGCTGAAATCACGCCTCCAAGGGCATTTATGCCAAACAAAATCCCATAGCTGCGTTTATCAAGCTCAAAAAATTCCATAAAAACAAAGCTAGAACCCGTGATATAGGCAAAAATCGCCCCTGTCGCAAGTGCGCCTGCAAGGGCATAAGACATAAAAAGCCTGTCGCTAAGCACCGCCTTGTAGCTCTTTGCGATAGCCTCGCGCGAGAATTTCGCCTTACCAGCGCGGCTCGCGCTCTCTTTGAGGCTAAAAGCGATGAGAAATAAAAGCACCATTCCCAGCACGAAAAGCGTGAAAAATATGCTCTGCCACGAAAAAAATTCAAGCAAAAACGCCCCAAAAGTCGGCGAAAGCATAGGCGCGATGGATGAAACCACCATCATCAGCGCGAAAATGCTCGCAGCCTCGTTCAGCTCGAAAATGTCATTGACTATGGCGCGGGCGATTACCACGCCAGCACAGCCGCCAAGTGCCTCTACAAAGCGAAGCACGATGAAAGCCTGTACGGAATCCACCATCACACAGCTTATCGAGGCTAGGACAAAGAGCGCCGTGCCCGCATACAAGGGCTTTTTGCGCCCAAAAATATCACTTAATGGTCCATAAATAAGCTGTCCTAGCGCAAAGGCGATGAAAAAACTAGCCAAAGACAGCTGTGTGAGCGCGGGCGTGGTGTGAAAGCTCGCCTGCACCTGCGGCAGTGCGGGCAAATACATATCCGTAGAAAGCGGGGCGATGGCACTCATCAGTGCTAAAATGACGACTAACTTTGCCTTCTCAAAGCCCTTGACTTTGGTGTGTTTTTGCATTTTTGCTGTCCTTGAATTTGTGAAATTTGGGGAAATTCTAGCAAAAAAGGCTAAAAATTTGCATATTTTCACAAGTGGATAAAAATTCGCACCACTTAGCACAAAAACCACTACAATCCGTCATTGCGAGCCTTGACGAAGTCAAGGCGTGGCAATCCATTACG
>CAVJSG010000081.1:2727-8786 GCA_963651895.1 Campylobacteraceae bacterium | reverse complement strand
ATGTTTAATCCACGCCCCAAAAAATCGATTTCTCATCCACAATCAAAAGCCCGAGCAGGCGGCTTTGTTTTGGGCGTTTTCAAAGTGGAATTTTGTGAATTTTTTAAGCAAAATTTGCTAATTTTGCATTAAATTCACGGAAAAAGCGTGAAGTTTAGCAGCTGAAAGTGTCAATCGCCATTTTTTATTTATAATTTATTAAATTTTTCAACAAATTCAGCGAAAATTTAGAAATTTTTACAAAATCAACAAAGCCATTCATTTTTTTACGCTACACTTGGTGCAAATTTTTTCAAGGACTTAGCAATGCTACAAAGCGCAAAGGGTGATTTTAAGTGCCTTAAAATCGCCAACACCTACTCCCAAGCTCAAATCGCAAACGCCTTTAAAATCATAGAAAATTCAGGGATTTTCTGCGAAAACGCGCAAGATGAACTCAAATTCGAATTTGACGTTGTGGATTTGAAATTTTTGGAGAAAAATGCCGATGGCGGCGTGGTTTCAGCCCTCACAAAAGAGCTGCAAAAAATCAAATCCTACTCCACAAACAACGGCAAAATGGTTTATGCGAGCTTTAATAAGGACAAAAAAGTCGCAAACAAAAAGCAAAATTCAAAAGCCCGCCTAGCCTATGAAAGCTACAAAAAGGACTTCGCGGCGCACACGAACGAGTTTGGCGGGCTAAATCAAATTTACTGCGCGGACAGCTTGGAGTTTTTGCGCAAAATGCCTGAAAACTGCGTGGATATCGTGCTTACCTCGCCGCCTTATAATTTTGGCATAAACTACAACGCCACGCACGATGCGAACAAATGGCAAAGCTATTTTGACACGCTTTTTGCGATTTTTAGCGAGTGTATAAGGGTGCTAAAAAGTGGCGGGCGCATCATCGTAAATATACAGCCGATGTTTAGCGACTATATCCCCACGCACCATTTCATCAGCAAATTTTTTGTCGATAGCGGGATGATTTGGAAGGGCGAAATTTTGTGGGAAAAAAACAATTATAATTGCAAATACTGCACTTGGGGCTCGTGGAAAAGCCCCGCCGCGCCATATCTTAAATACTCTTGGGAATTCATCGAAATTTTTTGCAAAAACAGCCTGAAAAAAGACGGCGACAAGGATAAAATCGACATTAGTGCCGATGAATTTAAAGAATTTGTCTATGCCAAATGGAGCTTTGCGCCCGAGCGAAAAATGAAAGAATATGGGCACGATGCGATGTTCCCCGAAAAGCTAGTGGAGCGGTGTTTGAAGCTCTTTTCTTACGAAAATGACATTGTGCTTGACCCCTTTAACGGCGCAGGCACGACTACAAAAGTGGCGAAACAACTCTCACGGCGGTTTGTGGGCATTGACATATCGCAAGAATACTGCGAAACGGCGAAAAAAAGACTAAAAGAAGTATCAAATTTATTTAACGCGGAGGCGTGAAATGTCCATAAATGAGCTTATTCAAGTTTATGATAGCGTGATAAAGGTTGTGGATAATGACGCAAAGCAAAATAGCAGGGCTTATGGCGGGGTTATAAGAAGTGTTAAGGGTAAATTGCAAGAGTATTTAAGCGAAGAGCTCGTAAAAATAGCGTGGAATAATATCGGCGGTAGCTCTGATAGGCTTGAAATCAACTCTAAAAAAATCAAAATCCCCATAAAAGACAGCTACATAGAAAATATAAAAAACAAGGAAGTTAAGGCTTACATTTTGCAAAACAAACGCGGCTATTACTATGGTTTGAGCGTGGATAGGCACATTTTCATAGACGGCGAATTCGTGCTTGGCATCGAGTGCAAGGCGTATGCTGAAAATGCTATGTTGAAAAGGATTTTGGTAGATTTCCACTTGCTAAAAACCATTTATCCAAAGATTTCTTGCTATTTATTTCAGCTTGAAAGTCAGCTGGGCGGCGACTACTCGCAACAGCCCGAAGTCGTGTATGGCTCAAAGCCCACGCATACCATAATGAGCTATTTTGAAAATGTCGATTTAAACATAATCACGCTTTTAAAGGGTGAGAGAAACATTGACAAGCCCATTCACAAGCATTTCAAGCCCCTAGAAACACGGGTTTTGAAAAAGGTTGTGAAAATAATGGAAAATGAGTTAAAGAAATTTTTATAAAAAATTCACAAAAGTTTTTTCAGCACGCAAAATTTCAGCGAAAATTCAGCCCCTTGCCTAAATTTTACCCCTCAAAACCCCCACGCAAAGCCCCTGTTTGTTTTTGATTAAAAATTCTCGTTTAAAATGGCGTTTGAGGGGGTGGGCGAATGTATAAAAAATTCATAAAAAGGGCATTTGATATTATTCTATCTCTATTTTTAATAGCGTTCTTATCGCCCATTTTTGTGGCTGTTTATATTATGCTTAAATGTGCCTTTAAAGAGGCGATTTTTAAACAAGAGCGCCCAGGGCTAAATGAAAAAATTTTCACGCTTTATAAATTTAAAACGATGAGCGATGAAAGGGACGCTAGCGGGACGTTGCTGCCCGATGAACTTCGCTTAAAGGGCGTGGGCAAGGTGCTTCGCAGCCTCAGCCTTGACGAGCTGCCCCAGCTTTTCAATGTCCTGCGCGGCGATATGAGCCTCATCGGTCCGCGCCCGCTGCTTGTGAAATACCTGCCACTTTACAGCCGCGAGCAGCGACTGCGCCACGCTTTGCGCCCAGGTATCACGGGCTGGGCGCAGGTAAATGGGCGAAACGACATTAGCTGGGCTCGCAAATTCGAGCTTGATGTTTTTTATGTGAAAAACTGCTCGTTTTTACTAGACTTTAAAATCGCTCTAATGACGATTTTACGGGTATTTGCGCGGGATGGCATTAGCAAAAAGGGAAATGCTACGAGTGATGAATTTAATGGGAAAAATTAGGGAAATTTGGGAATTTGGCGTGAATTTAGTTTAAAATTTTGAGAAATTTGTGAATTTTTGAGCGAAAATTCACGGCAAAAGCTTGAAAAAACGGCTTGGGCTGAGGATTGTGGATGAGAAAATGATTTTTGTGTGCGAAGGCTAGACTGAAAGCGAAGCGTCTGCCGAGCGCACAAAAATCATTTTATCGCCGCAAGCATCAGCCCTATTAAAAAGGCAGAAAATGAGCGAGAAAATTTACATTTACGGCGCAAGCGGGCACGGGCTGGTGTGCGCTGACATCGCGCTTGCGGCGGGCTACAAGGAAGTGATTTTTTTAGACGATTTTGACGAAAAAAAAGGGCAAAAATTCACGCCAAATTTGCCAAAACACGACATTTTCATCGCTGTGGGGGATAATTACTCGCGCGAAAAGCTCGTTCAAAGGGTGCAAAATGCGGGCTTTGAGTGCGTTAGCCTCATCCATCCTAGCGCAGTTATCGCACCTAGCGCGAATGTGAGTAGCGCAAATGTCGCTGTGATGGCGTGTGCGGTTATCAACGCTCGCGCAAAGGTCCTTGCGGGTGCGATTTTAAACACCGCTTGCGTCATCGAGCACGAGTGCATAGTGGGCGAGTTCGCGCACATTAGCGTGGGCGCGAAGCTGGCGGGCAATGTCAGCGTGGGGGCGCGGTGTTTTTTGGGCGCGAATTCCTGCGTGCTGCCGAATTTAAGGCTTTGTGCGGGCGTGGTGCTTGGTGCTGGGGCTGTGGCGACTAAAAACATAGAGCAAAGCGGCGTTTTTGTGGGCATTCCTGCGAGGTTGATGCCGCGTAAAGCCGATAAAAAGGGTGTTTTGGCGAAATAAATTCGTCATTGCGAGCGGTTTTTACAAGTGGCGCGAAAATGTAAGAAATTTGTCATTGCGAGCAAAAATGAGCGGCAGCGAATTTTTGCGTGGCAATCCATTGTTTGAAAAGCTGTTAAATTTACTATTTTAAGAAGCGTTATTTAAATTTACGCCTTTCTAAAATAGCCCACACTAACAGCTGGCAAAGTGTGGATTGCCACGCCTTGACTTCGTCAAGGCTCGCAATGACAGATTTTTCTAAAATTTTTAGCATTTTTTTAGAAAAAAATTAAAAAAAAACAAACCAAAAGGACAAAAAATGAGATTTTTCCTCTCCCCTCCGCATATGAGCGGCAAGGAGCAAAACTACATCGCACAGGCATTTGAGAGCAATTACATAGCCCCGCTGGGCGAGTTCGTGGCGCGTTTTGAAAACGCCATCAAGGACTACTCGGGCTCGCAAAGCGCACTTGCCCTAAATTCAGGCACTGCGGCGCTGCATTTGGCGTTGCGTGTCGCTGGCGTGGGCTCTGGCGATGTGGTGCTAGCTTCAAGCCTCACATTCATAGGCTCTGTCGTGGCTTTGAAATACCTAAACGCCACGCCCGTTTTCATCGACTGCGATGAATTTTTTAACATAGACATAAGCCTACTAAAAAGGGCGATTGACGAGTGCGAGCAGCCGCCCAAAGCCCTAGTTCTCACGCATTTGTATGGGAATTCAGCCCGCATAGACGAAATAGCCGCACTTTGCAAAGAACACGGCATAGTTTTGATAGAGGACGCCGCCGAAGCCCTTGGCAGCAGCTTCAAAGGCACGCCGCTAGGGGCTTGGGGCGACTTTGGAGTGTATTCGTTCAACGGCAACAAAATCATCACTTGTGGGGGCGGCGGAATGCTAGTGGGCAAGGACGCCGCAAGCGTGGAAAAAGCACGCTTTTACAGCACCCAAGCGCGCGAAAAAGCCCCCCACTACGAGCACCTAGATTATGGCTACAATTACAGGCTCAGCAATGTCCTAGGCGCGATAGGCACGGCACAGATGGAGGTTTTGGGCGAACGAGTGGCGAAAAAAAGGCAAATTTACGAGTGGTATAGGGAATTTTTGGGGGGCATTTTTTACTTTGGCGAGGAAATGCCAAATTCTCACGCAAACCGCTGGCTGAGCGTGGCTTTGCTGGATTTTTCGCCGCGCGAACTCTATGCCTACGAGCGCGTGGATGCTGCGGAGGCTAGAAAATGGGAGATAGAGCCTAGAATTTGCAAGCTAATGTCGGATTTATCGGCTTTGCGCATAGAAACGCGCCCGCTGTGGAAGGCTATGCACGCCCAAGGCGCATTTAGCGGCTGTAAAGCCTACACGAACGGCAACAGCGAGCTTTTTTTCAAAAAGGGCATTTGCCTGCCAAGCGGCACGGCTTTAAGCAAGGAAAATGTGGCTGAAATTTGCACGGAGGTTAAAAAGAGTTTGGGAGCGTGAGATTTTGCGGTAATTCGTCATTGCGAGACGACAAGGTTGAAACCTGCAAAAATTTCACAAGAAATTTCATAGCTGGTAAGATAAAAGCACCAAATGGCGGACTTTGGGGCGCCATCAAAGGCGTGCTAGCGACTGCTTTTGGCGCATTGATACCTAGCTTTTTCGTTTATGCCATTATTTCACGGCTCATCGAATCGCCCATCATAAAAAATATCGTCATAGGCGTTATCTTGGTTATCGTTGCGGTTTTGATTTTTTTTGCACTTGTGGGCGGCAAAGCCGAAGGTAAGGAAACCAAACAGCTAAACAAAGAAATCGCAAACTACCCTGAATTTTAAAAAGATTTTGGCGAATTTGGCGGCGGTTTCGTCATTGCAGGCTTTTGAGGTGTGTGAAAAATGAATGAAATTTGTCATTGCAATGATTTGTAAAAAAATCTGTCATTGCGAGCGGTTTTTGAAAAAAACCGCGTGGCGTAGCCACTACGCGACAAAGTCGCGTTTTTGGGCGCGAATTCGCAAAATAGGCGTAAATTTGCATTTTAAAAACGCATTGCGTGCATTTATGGATTGCCACTTCGTGCTGTCGCGCTCGCTCGCAATGACGGCTTGGGGTGTTTAACTTTTAAAAGGCATTTAAATGGCTTTTAAAAGTTTTTTAGTCCTTTTAAAATTTGCTACAAAACTCATAAATTTCACGCTTGCGCGTGAATTATCTGCCTCCAAATCCGCTGCGCAAGGGATGGGATTTTCGATAAGCCCCATAAATTTGTAAATTTCAGTCAAATTTCATTTCAAAAACCCTAAAATTCGCAAATTTAAGTCGAATTCCGCCCATTTTTTAACAAAAACACAACTTTTTGGCAAATTTTCC
>CAVJSG010000081.1:774-2600 GCA_963651895.1 Campylobacteraceae bacterium | reverse complement strand
ACCCAAAATTTAGCATTAAGTGTGTAAAATTTAAAAAATATTTTTCAAAGCCAAGTTAAAAAAGGTAAAATCGTGAAAAGATTTTTTTTACTTGCGGTGCTTGTGAGTGTGGCGTTTGGAGCGCCTGAGGTTACCATACCCACGGTGAATTTAAGCCTTTCAGCCCCTGATACGCCGCGCCAGCTTGTAACCGTGCTAAATATCGTGGTGGTGCTTACCATCCTAGCCCTTGCTCCCACGATAGTCTTTGTGATGACTTCGTTTTTGCGCCTTGTGGTGGTGTTTTCGTTTTTGCGCCAAGCTATGGGCGTAACTACCGTGCCGCCAAATGCGATTTTGACGACATTTGCGCTGATTTTAACCTTTTTCATAATGGAACCAACGGCAGGCAGAGCCTACAACGAGGGCATAAAGCCCTATATAGAGGAAAAAATCGGCTACGAGCAAGCCTTTGAGCGCACGGCTCGTCCTTTCAAGGACTTTATGCTCCAAAACACGCGCGAGAAGGACTTGGCGCTGTTTTACCGCATACGAAACCTGCCAAATCCCAAGACGGTCGATGATGTGCCGCTTACCATTATCGTGCCTGCCTTTGTCATCTCAGAGCTTAAAACTGCCTTTGAGATAGGCTTTCTTATTTATCTGCCATTTCTCGTCATCGATATGGTGGTGAGTTCCGTGCTTATGTCTATGGGTATGATGATGTTGCCGCCTGTTATGATTTCGCTACCCTTTAAACTGCTGATATTTGTGCTTGTCGATGGGTGGAATTTGCTGGTGCAAAGGCTCGTGGAGACTTATAAAATCTCGCAGATTGCGGGTGTTACATAGTTTCGGGTGCGAGGCTCGCATAAAAAGGAGATAAAAAGCGAGCCCCGCGAGTTGAGTAGATTGTCTCTCGTCCTTGAGAGTGGGAATTAAGCTTGTTGTGAAAACAAACTTACCCACTATATCGGCACTTGCGAAAAAAAGTTTTAGCCTTTTGTCTAAATTTAGGCGAATTTTTCACTACTTTTTTCGCAAACGCCCAAAAATTCAGCCCTCGCACAAAGTTGGAACACTTCTTGCTTACTAATTCATACGAAGTCTGATTGAAAGGATACAAAATGTCAGGACTAGTAGGACGAGCTTTTATAAGCAGGAAAGATGACGCTGTGGGGCAGGTTTTAGACCTGCTTGAAACCTTGCAAGCCAAAGGCGGGCAGGGTAGGTTGGTTCGCATTTCATCAGAGCTTAGCACGGCTTTGGCTGATGAGGGCAATTTTGAAAAGGTAAAAAACGCCAAGAATTTGGACGAGCTGCTCGACATAGTCGAGGGCTTTGAGCTGGATGCTATGCTGAAAGTGCCTTGCGCTGAGCTTTTGCAGACAAGCTATCCAAACCTCGCTAAAAGGGCGTTTTTATAGCGATAGAAAGGCAAGTGTGTCAAATCTCACTTCGCAAAGCAATATCTTAAATATCTCCCCAAAGGCTGAATTTGCGCCATCTGCTAGCGCGGATTCAGCCTATTTTTCAAGCGAGAGTGCCGAGGCGCAGGGCTTTTTAAGCGCTTTGACGCAAGCACTTGATGAAACGAGCGAGTTTGCGCCGCATAATTTAACCCAAAATACCACTTCAAACAACGCTACTTTAAATAATGAAACCTTGCAAAGCGCGCAGGATTTGAGCTTTGAAAGCCCCATTATAAGCACTTATGGCGAGCTTTCGCCAAACGAGCTTTTTGATAACCTAAATTTTATGCAAATCCTCACGCTTTTGGACGAAATGCAGGTGCAAACGAGCGACATAAAGTTTTCAAGCCTTTCAAATCGTATGCAAAACCTCTT
>CAVJSG010000081.1:0-764 GCA_963651895.1 Campylobacteraceae bacterium | reverse complement strand
CAAAGAGCGTGGATGAACTTTTGCAGCTCGCAAAAAGCCTAAATTTAAATGTAAAAAGCGTGAATATCGAGCAAATCAGGGAGTTTAAAAATAATTTTCCAAATTTAAATAGTGTGGGCTTTTTCGACAAAAGCGCTCAAAGTCTTAACGGCGTTTTAAAAGAGTATCTAAACACCAAAATTTCAAGCCTCATCAAAGAAAGCGAGGCTAAATTTAGCGCGGCAAACAGCACTCACAAAAATGTAAAAAAAGACACAAATTTCCTTGCCAAAGCCTTGCAAAGCCTAGATAATGACGGAAATTTCATAAAAAATGAGCTAAAATTTAACATTCAAAAAAGCGATTTTGCGGATGGCGAGGAAAATTTGCTAAAAGTGGCAAAAAATAGTGCTTTGAATGCTGAATTTAAGGCTGAGAATTTAACAAATTCAACACTCGAAAAAAATCAAAATCCACTTAAAAACAACGAAACGCCAAATTTAAAAACGAGCGAAAATCTAGCCAAAACAAAGGCAAACCCTATAAATTTAACCCAAAATTTAACAAAAATTAGCGAGGAAAATTTAAATAAAGATTTTAAAACAATGCTAGCAAATGCCGATGAATTAGAGGCTGTGGCTAAAAATACAAATTTAAATTTAAAAGAAAATTTAAAAGAAAGCATTAAAACAAAGGCAAATTTAAACGAGCCAAAAAGCCCTTTAAATAGCGACTCAAAGGGCATTTTAAATGCTTTAAATTTAGCCCAAAATGAAAAATTAGAC
>CAVJSG010000080.1:5664-8846 GCA_963651895.1 Campylobacteraceae bacterium | reverse complement strand
CCAGCTTGCAAGTTTGCCAAAGCACCACGCAACTCGTCCGCAAAACACGGCGTTTGCAAAGCTGTCTGCCACCAGCTTTCATAGTGAATTTTGTTTATATCATAATAATCCCAAGGTTTTTTCATACCAGCAAAATGATAAATTACAGGATTTTGCAAGGCAAATTCCATCTCTTTATCGCTATAATCAGGTTTAAGTTCGCATTTTTCATACATTAAGCATAAAAGATTATAGTTAAAAGGTAGAATGAGAACCCTTTTTGCTATAACGATATTTAGCATATCTTGGTCGGGATAAAGCAATTTTTGAGCGTTTTGGCTTGCAAAATCGTAACATTGTTTAACAACTTGTTCTTTTTGCCATTCTTGCAAATTTATCAACAAAAAGCCACTGTTAAAATAGTAATCTTTGTCAAAAAACTTTGCAAGTCCCGTTCCTGCACTTTTATGAGAATACAATACTGATTCTATAACACCTTTTACTGCGACTACAATTTTATCTTGTAAATTTAGAGTGAAAAGCTCTCGCAAGTCCTGCACGACAAGCATATCGACATCCAAATACAAGCACATTTTTAAATCCTGTGGCATAAAATTTGGTATAAAGAATCTAAAATATGCCAAGTAATTGACACCCCACTTTGGTAAATCGTGGAAAATGCTATCATCGCAAATGTGAATTTCTATCTCGCAAGGGTAAATTTCGCTTAAATTTTGCGCGAGTTTTTCTAGCTTTTTGCGCGTGCTTTCGCTGATTTTATCCGTGAGAATGTGAAAAACATAGCCTTCGCTTTTTTCGTCATCGCTAAGTGAGTTGTAATCTAGCTTTTTGTAAGATTTTAAAGAAGTGTGAGAACTCAAAGAATACTGTGTCGTGGGGTTTTGCGTGGTTAATGCTTCGTTGCGCGAAGTGCGGGATTTACTCTCTCTCTCTCTCTCTCTCTCTCTCTCTCGTTGCGAGTGCGTGGGCGTTTGCAAAGGTATCGGCGTTTTTGCTGTCGGCTTTCGTCTCAAAGAAATCCTTAAAGCCGCGCGAAGTGTCCGTGCTTTTGACGATACTCGTAATCAAAACGGCGGTGTATTTTATGTAGTTTTCATCCGCCGCAAAGCAAATGTGAAACATAGTTTGTCCTTTTTGCAATCTCTTTTTGTGTGAATTTCTTGCGAAAATTCACGCAAAACAGCCGTGATTTTAGCGAAAATGATTTAAAATTCAGCAAATTTGCGTGAATTTTCCGCGAAATTTCGCAAAACAGCTAAAATTCTAGCAAAAAATGATTAAAAATTCACAAAATCGCGTGAATTTTAAAACGAAATTTTGGCTATAATTGCAAATTTAAACAAGGCGATTTTTAAAAAAAAGAAAGTCAAAACTATGCTAAACACCTTTTTTCAGGGCATCTTACTGGGGCTTGGCGTGGCTGTGCCCTTTGGACCGCTCAACATTTTGATTTTAAGCTACGCGCTAAAATCCTTCAAAAACGCCTTTGCTACGGGCTTGGGCGCGATGAGCGCGGACATTTTATACCTGCTTTTGTTACTTTTTGGCGCGCTAAAATTCCTCACAAACGACCTAGCTACCACATTCATCGGGGCTTTTGGCGTGGCATTTCTCAGCTATATGGCGTTTTCAATGCTTAAAAGCCGCCCCAAAGCCTTGGAATTTAGCGACAAAAAGGCGTGTGAGAGCGTGGCAAAGAGCTATATAAAGGGCTTTGCGCTCAATCTTTGCAACCCCTTTGTCATCGGTTTTTGGGCTAGCGTGGCGCTGATTTTCAGCGAAAATTCACGCCCGCAGATAATGGTAGCAGGGCTTTTTGTGGCGATTTTCGCTTGGGTTTTTTCGCTGAGCTTTTTTGTTGCCAAATTCGCCAACAAATTCACGGCGAAAATCGTGCGCATCATCAACCTCGCATCCGCGGCAATCATCGAGTATTTCGCGCTCGTGCTGCTTTACAAGGTTTTCATCGCGCCCATTTTAACGGAGTGAAAACTAATGCAAACGACTGCCACAACGCTACTCAAAGAGCTTTTGAAATTCAAATCCCTTACGCCAAATGATGATGGGGCTTTAAATTACATAGCCACGATTTTACAGGACTTCGAGGCTATTTTCATCGAAAAAAATGGGGTAAAAAATCTTTTGCTAACCAAAAAATTTGCCCAAAAGGGCGAGCATTTGGCGTTCGCAGGGCACATAGATGTCGTGCCAGCGGGGGATGGATGGGAGAGTGAGCCTTTTGCGCCCCTAGAAAAAGGCGGTTTTATTTATGGGCGTGGGGCTGCGGATATGAAAAGTGGGCTTGCCGCCTTTATCGCGGCGGCGCAAAACGCTGATTTTAAGGGCTCTCGGCTCTCTCTCATCATTACCAGCGATGAGGAAGGCGAGGCGAAATTTGGCACGCTCGAAGTGCTAAAATATATGCGCCAAAACGCGCTGTTGCCGCACTTTGCGGTAGTTGCTGAGCCAACTTGCGAGGGCATTTTTGGCGACACCATAAAAATCGGCAGGCGAGGCTCCATCAACGCAAAGCTCGTTATAAAGGGCGTTAGCGGACACGCGGCTTACCCTGAAAAGTGCCAAAACCCCGTGCATCTTTTTGCGCCAAGTTTGTCAAAGCTCGCGGGTTATGAATTTGACAATGGTAATGAGCATTTTGCGCCATCAAAGCTCGTCATTACCGACATTCGCGGCGGTTCGCAGGTGTGCAATGTAACACCCAGCGAGCTTTGCATTATGTTTAATGTCCGCAACTCCCCAAGCACCAGCGTTGAAATGGTGCAAGAGTTCGTGCAAAGCCTATGTGATGGGCTTGAATTCACACTCGACATAAAACAAAGCTCCAAGCCCTTTTTGACAAATAAAAATTCAAAAATCGCCGAAAAACTCGCCGCGAGCGTGGCTAAAATCGCCCGCGTGCAGCCTGAATTCAACACAAAGGGCGGCACCAGCGATGCACGATTTTTGGCTGAATTTGGCGTGAATGTCGTGGAATTTGGCGTGCGAAATGAAAGCATACACGCGGTAAACGAACGCGTGAGCGTGGCTGAGGTGGAATTTTTGAGCGAAATTTTTGGGGATTTACTTAGGAATTTTTAGCGTAAAATTTTCGTAGATTTTGGGGCAAATTTTGTGAATTTTTGTGAAAAATTCACGCCCAAAAAACAAAAAAAGGACAAAAA
>CAVJSG010000080.1:0-5524 GCA_963651895.1 Campylobacteraceae bacterium | reverse complement strand
GAGATTTTAGAAATTGACGAGTTAAAATTCACGGAATTTTTAGCACAAAAGGGCTTGAAGGCTGAATTTGTGGCTTTGGAGCTAAACGGCAAAATAGTGCCAAAAAGCGAGTTTGAAAGCCTGATTTTAAAAAAAGACGATAGTGCCGAAGTGGTGCATTTCGTGGGCGGCGGGTAAGATTTTATGACTAAAATTCAACTGATTTTCGTGGTGGGCAATTTTTAATGATTAAAATTTAGTTGATTTTTCGTAGGCGGAGGCTAAATTTATAGCTAAAATTTAGCTGATTTTAAAGCTCTCAAAATTTTTTACAAACTTAAAAAAATTTCCCCAAACACAAGCAAAGTTCTTAAAAAAATTCAGCCAAAAATGCCCTATTTTGCGGCTTTTTAAGCCTTATTTCAAAATTTTCGGCAAGGTTATGCCCCTTTGTTTTTGGTATTTGCCCTTTTTATCCGCATAAGTCGTGTCGCATTTCGTGTCGCCTTGCAAAAATAAAACCTGCGCTATGCCCTCGTTGGCGTAGATTTTTGCCGGAAGCGGCGTGGTGTTTGAAATTTCTATGGTGATATGCCCCTCAAAGCCCGGCTCAAAGGGCGTTACATTCACTATTATCCCGCACCTTGCATAAGTGCTTTTGCCAAGGCAGATTGCCAGCACATCGCTTGGCATTTTAAAATACTCCACCGTGCGTGCGAGCGCAAAGGAATTTGCAGGCACTATGCACACATCGCCCACGAAATCGACTACATTTTGCTCCACGAAGTTTTTGGGGTCGATGACGGTGGAATTCACATTTGTGAAAATCTTAAACTCCCGTCCCACGCGTATGTCATAGCCATAGCTTGACAGCCCGTAGCTCACCACGCCCTTGCCGATGTTTGCCTCGCAGAAAGGCTCTATCATAGCGTGTTTGGTAGCCATTTTGCGTATCCATTTGTCAGCTTTGAGTCCCATTTTTTTCCTTTTTTGAGTTTGTTTTGTAAATTTTGGCTTGAATTTGGGTTGAAATTCAAAACTAGCCTTTAAATTCGGCTTGGCTCGTCTTTCGGCGATAAAATGCTTTTTGCGGGCTCGGCAGACGCTTCGCCACTAGTCTAGCCCACGCCCGCAAAAATCATTTTCTCATCCAAAATACTGCGCCTTAAATTTAAATTTAACGGAAAATTCACGCTTTTAAGTTTAAATTTGCAAATTAGGCATTAAAAAGCGTGAATTTTCGCTTTAAATCGTGCATTTTCCGTGAATTTTTGCAAAAATTCTAACCAAAACGCTTAAAATTCACACCCGCGCGCAAATTTCACCCCAAAATTCCCCAAAAATTCACGCTTTTTCCGCCATTAAAATGAAAATTATACCAAAAATTTTCCACAAAAATTTCTATTTTTAAATTTTTTGTGCTACAATTAACCGCTTAGCAAATTTTAGAGGAGTTTTTATGACGAAAACCGAGATAAAAGAGCTCATAGCGATGTTTGCCGAGGCAAATGTCAGCAAGATTAAGATAAAAGAAAAGGACGGCTTTGAGATAGAACTCGAACGCGATATGTGTTGCGAGCTACCCGCCCCAGCCCCCACTCCACCAGCTCCCCAGCCCATAAATGTCAATGTCGTCAATGAGGCAAGCCCAAGCAAAAGCAACAAACCAACGCTTAACAGCCCTATGGTAGGCACTTATTACCAAGCCCCAAGCCCCGGTGCTACGCCCTTTGTGAAGGCTGGCAGCACCGTGAAAAAGGGCGACACCATAGGCATCATCGAGGCTATGAAGATTATGAATGAAATTCAAGCAGACTACAACTGCCGCATAGTCGAGGTTTTGGTAGCGGATGGGCAGCCTGTGGAGTTTGATATGCCTTTGTTTGTGGTGGAGAAACTTTAATGGAAATCAAAAGAGTCTTAATCGCAAACCGCGGCGAAATCGCACTTCGCGCCCTGCGAACCATCAAAGAGATGGGCAAGAAAGCCATTTGCGTGTATTCTACCGCCGACAAGGACGCACTTTACTTAAAGTATGCGGACGCAAGCATCTGCATAGGCAGCCCTCGCAGCAGCGAAAGCTACCTAAACATCCCAAGCATCATCTCAGCCGCCGAAATAGCCGAAGCGGATGCCGTATTTCCGGGCTATGGCTTTTTGAGCGAAAATCAAAATTTCGTTGAAATCTGCGCCAAGCACAACATAAAATTCATAGGACCCTCTGTGGAGGCGATGACGCTTATGTCTGATAAAAGCAAGGCAAAGCAAATGATGCAGCGAGCGGGTGTGCCTGTGATTCCGGGCAGCGATGGGGCGATAAAGGGCGTGGAGGAAGCCAAGAAACTCGCCAAAGAAATGGGCTACCCCGTCATCCTCAAAGCCGCAGCGGGCGGAGGCGGACGCGGTATGCGCGTGGTGGAGAAAGAAAGCGAGCTAGAAAAAGCCTATTGGTCGGCTGAAAGCGAGGCTATGACGGCGTTTGGAGATGGGACAATGTATATGGAAAAATACATTCAAAACCCCCGCCACATCGAGGTGCAAGTCATAGGCGACAGCTTTGGCAATGTCATTCACATAGGCGAGCGCGACTGCTCTATGCAGCGCCGGCATCAAAAGCTCATCGAGGAAAGCCCCGCCATACTTTTGGACGCTAAAACCCGCAAGAAGCTCCACGAAACGGCTATAAAAGCTGCCAAAGCCATAGGCTACGAGGGCGCGGGGACCTTTGAATTTCTCGTGGATAAAAATTTGGACTTTTACTTCATCGAAATGAACACGCGGCTTCAAGTCGAGCACTGCGTGAGCGAGATGGTAAGCGGCATAGACATTATAGAGCAAATGATAAAAGTCGCCGAGGGCTACGCGCTGCCTAGCCAAGAGAGCATAAAACTGCACGGACACAGCATAGAATGCCGCATCACGGCTGAGGACCCAAAAAGCTTCGTGCCAAGCCCTGGCAAACTCGCTACCTATGTGCCACCGGCTGGGCGCAATGTGCGTATGGAAAGCCATTGTTATCAAGGATATAGCGTGCCGCCCTACTACGACTCGATGATAGGAAAGCTAGTCGTGTGGGCGGAGGATAGAAACCGCGCCATAGCCAAGATGAAGGTGGCTTTGAGCGAACTTGTGGTGGGGGGCATAAAAACCACGCGGGATTTTCACCTCAAAATGATGGACAACGCGGACTTTCTCAACAACGAGTATGATACGAACTATTTGGCAAGGCATTGAAGATTCACGCTGTTTTTTTGAAATTTTGTTTAAATTTGGCGTGGAATTTGTGAATTTTTGAATTTATGCTTTGAATTTGCACTGAATTTTGAGACGAAATGTGAATTTGGTGTAAAATTCACGCTAAATTCGTCATTGCGAGCGGTTTTTATAAAAAACCGCGTGGCATCCATACTATGCCAGCTGTTAGACTTTGCGATTTTTAGAAAATGTGTGAATTTTAGGCGAAATTTGCGCTAAAATTCACGCCATTTTACCAAACCCCGCGCAAAACTCGCCCTAGCATCCAAGCACCACGGCGGCTAAGATGGCGTAGGGGGTGTATTCGCTTGCGTAAATTTGCCCTTCTTGGACTTTGCCTTGTAGTATTTTGTCTTTTAGCGTGAAATTTGAGTCAAGGTTTAAAACCCCGCACAAAATGCCCATATTTCGCCGTTTGTCGATGAAAGTTGCGAGCAAATCAGCCACGATTTTGGGCGCGTTTTTTATGTCGCTTTCCTCGCTTATTTGACTTATCGCGCACGATACGGGTATGGTAAAAAGGGCGATTTTAAAGCTCGTGTCAGCACTTTGCTCGGGCTTGGCGTCATTTATATTGTAAATTTGGTCCAAAGCCCCATTTTCTTTGTCGTTCTTACCCTTTTTTATACGCCTACAAGCCTCGCTATCAAAGTCCCACTGCGAGTTTTTGCCGATATTTAGCCACAGCCGTTTCGCCTCTATCCACAGCTCAAATTCCTTTTTCTCATCCATACACCAAAAATCCACAAAACGCCATTTATCCTTGCTTTGCGCCTTGCTTTCGCCCGAATTTTCGCTCTTTTTGTCCTTGTAGTTGATATACGCCTCACTCCAAGCATAAGGCGTTAGCAAATGCAGGGCGTGGGCTATGCTCGCATAGGCGTTGTTTTCGCTGTAAGCTATGGGAAATAGCTCTAAATCTTGGAGCATTGCGAGATTTGTCTCAAAGACATTCTTGCAAAACTCGTCAAAAAACGCCTTAAAAGCCCTACCTTTTGCGAAATTATCAGACTTATAGTGCGTGTCGATGAGCCTATAAGCGTCTTTGCCTAGCCGTGCTAGTCGTGGGTGTTTTGTTGTCATTTTGTGTCCTTTTTTGTAAATTTCTTATTATCGCCAATGAATTCGCTTGAAGGTTCATTTATTTTACAATATCCAAAATGTTTGCCAATCCATTTGTCTATCGCTTTGGCTATATCATTACCATAAACTGCATCCTTGTAGTCAGTTGTGCCTATATCTATATGTCCGCATTTTCTGCATCTCCAAGTAACATTTTTCGCACCAACTCGGTAATAGCTTTTCCTACCTTTTTCATCTCTTTCCGACACTAATGACTCTGAGACGATTTCCTCATCAAGCCATTCTATGCAAAAACTCTCTCCACATTTGAGACACTTTGACTTTTTTGTGTAGTAGTAGGCTTCCGCAAATTCATAGATTAAGCGACAAATAAATGAGCCTAGCACTATGGTTATAACACCAATAATTTTCGCATCCGCTATGAAATGAAGGCAACCTATAAGAGCAACAATTATAGATATAAAAACACCTGAATATGATTTTTTATAAGCTTCGGGGCTTACATTTGACGGCAATCTTTTTTCCATTATCTATCCTTTCTAGTTTAGTTTGCTTTTGTCAATTTGCGATATATGAATATAGCCTGAAATGGCGTTTTGCTCGTCCTTTACATTTGGCGGAAAATACACCACTTTTAGCCATTTTTCATTTGAATTCGTGTCAAAACTAAACACCATAATGTCCGCAAAATCCTTTTTGTAAATTTGCGTGATAATCTCGCCGCTTGGGGCTTTTCGCATATTTACAAAGTCGTCTTTTGTCGCCAAATAAATGCGTTTGCCAAATTTTTGCTCGTAATCCACACTTTCGCCTTGAATTTGGGCTTGCGTTTCAGTAGGCGGAGTGGCGGTTTGCGGCTCGATGGGCTTTTCAGTCGGCATAGCGGTTTGAGTTTCGGCAATCTTTTCAACGCTTTGCGTTATGTTTTCTTGCTTTGGCTCGACTTGAATTTGCGGTTTAGCACTTGCTTTGTCGTTACTTGATTGTGCTACAACACTTGAATTTGCTGAATTTGCCTCTTCATCTTTTGGTTCAGCGATTATCAAGGCGATAATAAACACGGGCAAGGCAATGAAAAGCGTGTTTTTTACAAGCATTGACAATATGTTAATGTGCATTTTTTGTCCTTTCTATAAAAATTTCACGCAAATTATAGCATAAATAAATTAAAATTCTATCTTTTCTATAAAAAATTTTTCAAAAAATT
>CAVJSG010000079.1:0-9009 GCA_963651895.1 Campylobacteraceae bacterium | reverse complement strand
CTTTTATTTTACTTTAAACGCGTAAATTTTAGCCCAAATTTTGCGAAAATTTAGCAAATTTTCGCAAATTTTTTGCATTTTTGTGCTATACTTGCGCTTTCATTTCGCAAAGAAAGGTGGTGATGACTTTGCCCGGAGTAAAGGTGCATCAAGGCGAGAGCTTCGAGGAAGCGTATCGCAAGTTCAAAAAGCAAGTCGATAGAAACCTAGTCGTAACCGAAGTGCGTGCCAGACGCTTTTTCGAGCCTATGACAGAGGTGCGCAAAAAGCAAAAAATCTCAGCGCGCAAAAAAATGCTAAAACGTCTCTATATGCTAAGGCGCTACGAGTCGCGTTTGTAGCCTGTGGCTTGGGGCTTTGCGCGGCTTTTATCTTGTGAATTTCGCGTGGATTTTGCCTTGTGAATTTAGCTTTTGTGGGTTGAATTTACAAGGCTTGCGCGAAGTGCTTTGCCGATAAAAAGCCAAAATCCACAAAATTTAAAATTCCCACAAAAATCGCTAAAAAATTCATAAATTTACACTAAAATTCACAAAAGCTAAAAAATTTTAGAAAATAAGGACAGCAAAATGAGCAAAACCAAAACACAAAGAAGTTGCGAAGAGCAAGTCGAGGATAGCGTAAAGGACTACTTGAAAGCCAAAAATATCAAGTATTACACCAAGACAGACAAAATCAACGATGACATACCCAAGCCCTTAAAAAATACCCCAGTAAAAGAGGCGGTGCGGGCAAAAACTACCCAGATATTCAGTGTATGATAAGCACAAAATCACTTAAACGCATCCCCGTGATGATAGAGTGCAAGGGCAAAAAGGACTGCTTGGCCAAATTTAAAGAGAATCAAATACAGCTCATAGAAAATTTTAAGGATGACGGCACAAGACACAGCGCAAATATCCAAAAATATGCCCTAAACGGCGCGGTGCATTATGCGGATGCCGTTACTTTTTATTCCAGCTTTAAAGAGTGCCTAGCCATAGGCATCAATGGCTATATAAACAGCTCAAACGAACTGATTTTAGAATACGCCGTTTTCTTGGTATCAAACCCAAACATTTACCAAAAACTAGGCGATTTTAGCGATTTGAGCTTTTTGCTTGATGAAAATTTAGATGAAAAAATCGAAAATTTAAAATTAAGCGAGGAAGAGTTAGAAGCCACAACCAAAGAAATAGAAAACCAAATGGAGCTTCGCTTAAAAAATATCAACGAAACCATCTACCACGACATCCAAAATGTCGGCGTGGGCGCTAGGGTAAAGCTCATCGTGGGGATGATTATGTCGGCACTTGGTATTGATAAAAAGCTCGCGCCCCTTAAACTTGATGATTTAAAGTGCGAGGATAACGAAAACGAAAATGACAGCGAGATTATGCTGCTTAAAATCAAAACATTTCTAGCCCTAAAAGAGCTTTCAAAACCAAAGCAAGAAATGGTTATGAATGTCCTAAAAGGCATCTTTATGGACTATCATTTATGGAAACCACACAACGCCCAAAGCCACTTAAAGA
Organism: Campylobacteraceae bacterium; assembly: GCA_963651895.1. Taxonomy (GTDB): domain Bacteria; phylum Campylobacterota; class Campylobacteria; order Campylobacterales; family Campylobacteraceae; genus Campylobacter_D. Next base: position 7,495 of record CAVJSG010000079.1, on the reverse strand, counting down.
CCATTTACAAGCTAGTTTTAGAAAACATAATGCCCTACATAAAAAACAACAAATACCACCTAGACTTCACAGGGCAGCTTTTCAATGTTCTAAATCGCTATGTGGATATTCCTGACGGCGAGAAAAACGATGTCGTGCTTACCCCACGCTATGTTTGTGAGCTTATGGCAAGGCTTTGTGAGGTAAATAAAGATAGCTTTGTTTGGGACTACGCACTTGGCACGGGCGGCTTTCTCATTGCGAGTATGAAACTAATGATAAAGGACGCCGAGCAAAGCATTAAAAGTATAGACGAACTGCAAAAGAAAATTTTGCATATCAAAACTCGCCAGCTTTTAGGCATAGAAAGGCGACAAGACATCACGCTTTTGGCTATCTTAAATATGATTTTAATGGGCGATGGTAGCGCAAATGTTCTTAACCAAGACAGCCTTAAAGAATTTGACGGCAACTACCCAGAGACAAAGTATAGTAAAATGAGCCATTTCCAGCAAATGTCTTTTTGTTAAATCCGCCATATTCTGCCGATGGTAAGGGCTTTAACTTTGTCGCCAAAGCCCTAAAAAAGATGAAAAACGGCAAAGCCGCCGTGCTCATCCAAGAAAACGCGGGCAGTGGCAACGGACTGCCCTACACCAAAGAGATTTTAACCCACTCCACGCTTTTAGCCAGCATCAAAATGGCGGACATTTTTATGGGCAAATCAGGCGTGCAAACGGCGATTTATCTTTTCGAGGTTGGCAAGCCGCACGACAAAAGCAAATTTGTCAAATTTATCGATTTTAGCAATGACGGCTACCAGCGACAAAACCGCAAAAAATCAGGTCTAAATGTAAGTTTAAAAAACATTGACGCCAAAGAAAGATACAATGAAATCGTAGATATAGTGCTAAACCGCAAGAAAAGCACGCACTTTTTCGATGAGTGCGTGATAGAAGAGTGCATAAATTTAGAGGGAAAGGACTGGACTTACGCAAAGCACCAAAAAATCGATTCCAAACCCACGCTAGCGGACTTTAAAAAGACTATTAGCGATTATCTAGCGTGGGAAGTCTCGCAGGTTTTGACAAAGGACTCACTTTGACTTGACTAAGCAAAAGTCCCCCGCCCTTGCGGAGGGGGATTTAGGGGGTGGGTTGTTAAAAAATTCACACCCTTGTCATTCTGAGCGCAGCGAAGAATCCACCCTCGCCAAACTCGAAAAAGAATTCACCGAAAACGGCGGGCAGTGGCGTGAATTTAAAATCGGCGGCGAAAATGGATTATTTGAAGTTGTGCTTTCAAGCGGCGACAACAAAGCAAACGACTTGCCAAGCGGCGATATTCCGCTCGTTTCCGCAGGCGAAAGCAACAACGGCATTACCAAGCACATAAGTCGCGGCGATGGCGTGGCGCAAATTTTCCCAGCAAATATCCTTACCGCCGATATGTTCGGCAACTTTTTCTACCAGCCGCGTGAATTTTATGCCGTCTCTCACGGCAGGGTAAATATGCTTTTGCCTAAAAAAGCTTATTTTCCATACTTTAACCGCTTTATCGGTGCTTTTATTTGCGCGTTTAGCTTTAAATTTAGGGCTGTTTATGGCTTTGCTAATATGCTCTCAAAAACGAAAATCGAGCAAGAAACCCTAAAACTCCCCGCGCACAAAAACGGCGAAATCGCCTTTGATTTTATGCAAAGCTATATAAAAGGGCTTGAAAATGAACGGGTTTTGGAGCTAGAAAACGAGCAAAAGCGCGAATTAAAGGCTTATTTACAAGTAACAGGGCTAAAAGATTATGAATTAAACGAGGACGAAAAAGCCGCCCTAAAAGCCTTTGAAAGCCTTGAAAATTCACAAAATTCACAAACATTTGAGCTTGGGGAATTATTTGACATTGAAAACACTTGGATTTATGGCAAAAATAGGCAATACAGCGTAAAATTTGACAAATTCACGGAAAATTCTACGCCCGTGATAAGCGGCATAACGATAAACAATGGCGTGAATTATTTTACAACCGACATTAACCCCGAAAATGAAACATTTAGCGACAGCCTAACCATCTCCACTCGCGGAGAATACAGCGGAACGGTAACATACCACGAAGGGAAATTTTATCTCGCAAATAACATTTTGGCAATGCAAATGCCAAAACAATGGGGCAAAAACGCAAAACTATACATAGCCACGCTCATCCAAAAACTAGGATACGGCGGATTTAACGGCTATCCGCGCAAAGAGACTTTGAAAGACGACAAAATAAAACTCCCCACGAAAAACGGCGAAATAGACTTTGATTTTATGCGAGTTTTCATAAAAGCCGTAGAAAAAGAAGTGATAAAGGGCGTGGTTTTATGGAGCGAAAAACGCCTAAACGCCACAAAACAAATCATCTCAAAGCCTTAAATTGAGGCTTGCCTAAAACCCACGCATTTTTAAATGGCGCAAAAAATGTGAGAAATTTGTCCTTGCAAGACTTGACAAAGTCAAGGCGTGGCAATCCACAATTAAAAAGCTGTGATTTTGCTATTTTTCAAATGCTTTTTAAATTAAGAAACGCCTAAAATTCATGCCAAATTCTCGCAAATCAGCTCGCCCATTTTTTTGCAACCCACTTTCTGTAAATTTGCGCCCGCAACGCCGATATTAACGGCATCATCGCTATTAGAAACGCCCAAAGCCGCAGTGCCGCCATCGGTAAAACTCGCGCTCATAATGTCAGCCGTGCGGTAGCCCTTATCAAGCACTGAATTTATCGCGGAACGCAGGGCATTCGCCTCGCTCGAAAGCCCAAGGCTTAATTCCAAAAGCATAGCCAAACTCAAAATCGTCCCTATGGGGTTCGCCAAGTCCTTGCCCGCTATATCGGGCGCCGAGCCGTGTATGGGCTCGTAAAGCCCGAATTTATCGCCGCGCAGAGACGCCGAGGGCAGCACGCCAAGCGAGCCTGTCAAAACGCTTGCCTCATCGCTTAAAATATCGCCGAACATATTTTCAGTAACGATGACATCGAACTGCGAGGGGTTCCTGCAAAGCTGCATCGCCGCGTTATCCACAAGCATAAACTCATAACGCACCGCAGGGTAAGCTCTCGCCACGCTTTGCACCACTTCGCGCCAAAGGCGGCTGGACTCCAAGACATTTGCCTTATCCACGCACACAAGGTGCTTTGCGCGTGAATTTGCTAGCTCAAACGCCACGCGCACGATTTGTGCGATTTGCGAAGTGCTGTAAAGCAAGGTATCTTGGGCGTTTATCTCATTGCTAGCCTCGAAACGCTCGTGTTTTCCAAAGTAAATGCCCCCTATAAGCTCTCTAACCATTATAAAATCGATACCCTTTGCCAAAATTTCAGCTTTGAGTGGGCTAGAATTCGCAAGTTGAGGCAAAAGCGTTGCGGGGCGTAAATTTGCAAAAAGCCCAAGCTGCTTGCGTAGGGCGAGCAAACCTGCCTCTGGGCGTTTATTTACGGGCTGCTTGTCCCATTTTGCCCCGCCTATTGCTCCAAAAAGCACGGCATCGCTATTTTGGCATACTCTCAAAGTCTCATTTGGCAGGGGCTCGCCCACAGCATCAATGGCTGCACCGCCCATTAGCACTTCTTTGCACTCAAATTCGTGGCTGAATTTGCGCTCCACAGCCCGCAGCACCTTTAAAGCCGCGTCAATGATTTCAACGCCTATGCCGTCCCCTTTAATAACCGCTAGCCGCGCTCTCATAGGCTTTCCTTTTGGGCGATATAGCTCAAATACCCGCCCTTGTTGATGATTTCTTGGATGAAAGGCGGGAAAGGCTGGGTTTTAAAGGCTTTGCCGCTGGTTAAATTTAGGATTTCGCCCTTGTCAAAGTCTATGGCGACTTCATCGCCAGCCGCGATATTATCGGCGATTTCCTCGCTTTCGATGATGGCAAGCCCTATGTTTATGGCGTTGCGGTAGAAAATGCGCGCAAAACTTTTGGCGATAATGCACTCAATCCCACTTGCCTTAATCGCGATGGGAGCGTGCTCGCGGCTGCTGCCACACCCAAAATTCCAGCCCCCGACCATAATGTCGCCCTTTTTAACCTTGCTAACAAAGCCCTTGTCGATGTCCTCCATACAATGACTCGCGAGTTCTTGGGTATCTGCGGTGTTTAAATATCGCGCAGGTATGATGACATCGGTATCGACATTGTCCGCATACTTGTGAGTAAAGCCTTTGACTTGCATTTTGTTTTCCTTTTCGTTTTTTTGTGTTTTTGGTTTTTGCGAGTAAATTTTTTGCTTTGAATTTACCTTTGGTTGCTGCTTTTGGCGGGACTGCCACTTGCGGCGATAAATCGATTTTTTGGGGCTTGACAAACTATTATGTTTAGTCTGCACCCCAAAAAATCGATTTCTCATCCACAATCGTCAGCCCGAGTTAGCGGCTTTTTTCAAGCGTTTTCCGTGAATTTTAGCGATAATTCTACAAAAAATAGCGAAATTTTGATAAAAACTTCATATAAATTTCAAAATTTTAAATTAAATTTAAATAAAATTCAGCTTTCATTAAATTCCAGCCAAAATTCTCTCCACTACTTCGCGAGGGTTAGAAGCCTTATAAATAGGGCGTCCCACCACGATGAAATCGCTTTGATTTGCCTTTGCAGCGGCTAAATCCGCCACCCTCTCTTGGTCGTTTGCATCCTCATTAAAGGGGCGAATGCCCGGTGTCAGCGTGAGAAAGCTTGAATTTGTGGCGTTTTTCACGGCTAGGCTTTCAAAAACCGAGCAGATAACGCCGTCTAGGGCGCATTTATGAGCCATTTTCGCAAAGCCAAGCACGGCTTCATCGATGTTTTGATGATATATGCCTTTGAAATCAGCCGCATTAAAGCTAGTTAGCGCAGTAACCGCTAGCACCAAGGGGCGTTGTGGCAGGGCATTAAGGCGGTTCATCACCTCGCTCATCGCCTTTTCGCCAGCACTTGCGTGTAAATTTATCATATCGATGCCGATTTTAGCGCATTCCTCGCAAGCATCCGCCATAGTATTGGGGATGTCGTGGAGTTTTAAGTCCAAAAACACCCTAAAATCCGCGATTCGCCGCAGCCCCTCTATAAGCAAAGCCCCATCTCGCAGGTAAGAGCGCAGTCCTATTTTTATCCAAATGTCTAGCCCTCGCAGTTCTCTTGCTAAATTCAAGCACTCAGCTCGGTTTGCCATATCAAAAGCCACGCAAAGCTTCATTTTGCCGCACCTTTAAGCGCATCCAGCACTGCGTTGATGAATTTTGGGGCGTTTTCGCTGGCAAGTTCCTTTGCAAGCTCGATGGCTTCGTTGATGATGATGGCTTTGGGCGTGTCGCTGTGAAAAAATTCATAAGCACTGAGGCGCAAAATCGCCATTTCTACGGGGCTTGGCAGCTGAGTTTCCTTTAAAAACGGCTGTATATAGGCATCCAAAGCCGCTAAATTCTCACGCACGCCCTGATACAAGGCAAGTGCAAAGGCTCGCTGCTCGTTTCGCACCTTTTTTTGCTCCAAAAGCTCGCAAACGCCCGCCTCGCTTTGCTCGCAAAAGCCTTGCGCGTATAAAAGTGCGATGACAGCTTGCCTCGCTTGGTGTCGTGTCGCCATTTTAGGCTTTCAGCGCGGTTTTTAGGCTCAAAAGCTCGATGAGGCTCGTCATAGCCTCAAAGCCCTTGTTTCCAGCCTTTGAGCCAGCTCGCTCAATGGCTTGCTCGATGCTGTCGGTCGTCAGCACGCCAAAACTCACGGGAATGTCGTGCGCAAGGGACACAGCCGCGATGCCTTTCGTAGTCTCCGCGCTCACATAGTCAAAATGCGGCGTGGAGCCCCTTATCACCGCGCCTACGCAGCAAATGCCGTCAAATTTGGCGCTTTTTATGGCGTTTTTAAGCACAAATGGTATCTCAAAAGCCCCCGGCACGAGGATTAGCGAGAGGTTTGCCTCCTTGCCTCCGTGGCGCAAAAAAGCGTCCCGCGCCCCCTCTGCTAGGCGGTCTGTGATGATGTGGTTGAAGCGAGAGTTGATGATGGCGATGTTCTCGCTGCCTTTCAAGGCGAGTTTGCCCTCGATGATGGTCATTTTTTGTCCTTTTTTGTGAATTTTTTTAAATTTTGCCCTTAAATTTGACAAATTTTGCCTAAATTTTACACAAATTTGGCAAATTTTCAGCACCGCAAACATTTAAAAAACCATAAACATTTGCGCCTTTTTGATTTCATCAAATTTAATGCCGCTTTTGCCGAAAAACCCTAGCTCGCCGTCCTCGTGGCAGGCGTTGCAGTTTGCCTTGCTCTTTATGTTTGGTGCTTTAAAAAGCCCTTGTGATAGCGTTTCGTGGGCTTTTTCGTAGAATTTATACTTGCTAATGGCGATTTCGCTCTCATTTTCGTCCGCTAAATTCTCCTTGAAAAAACTCTCATAAGCCTCGCTAGAATGGGCATTTAAAAAATTTAAAATGCGTTCAAAGTCCGCTTCATCCAAGCTCGCATCATCTCCAAAGTGATTTTCAAGCCCGTTCATAAGGCTTTGCCACGCTTTTTTGGGCAAAAGATATGGTGCGTAGGCGATGTGGCAGCTGCCGCACTCTTTTTTGTAAAGTGCGTAAGGCTCGGTTTGAAGGGTAAATTTAGGGCTTTGGCGCGCGTTTAGTAGGGCGTTTTGTGGGTTTGCGAGGTAAAAATAAAGCAGTCCAAGCCCAAGCACAAAAAACGCGCAAAATGCCTTTTGAGCGGCGTTTAAGCGCACGCTTTCGTCCTTTAAAGTGTGCTTAAAACCGCTGATGATGGCGTTTAGGCTTTGAAATTTGTGATAAAATTTATCAAGCAACGCTCCGCAAATATGCACGCAAACCACTGCTAAAAGGGCGTTTGCGCTGATTTCGTGCAAACTAAAATAAAACTCATTGTAGGCAAAATAAAGTGCGCCAAAAACGCCTTTTTGCTCGCTCGCACCCCAAAGCAAAAGCCCGCTAAACCCTAGCAAAAGCCCTAAAAATAGCATTGTGATGATGGCGTAGCTAGATGCGGGGTTGTGGGCGGTGTAGGGCGTTTGGGGGCGAAAAAATCTGCGAAAATATCCAAAAAGTCCGCGAAATTCAAAGTCAGCAAAGCGCGAAAACCTCGTCCCCACAAAGCCCCAAAGCACCCTAGCAAGAGCAGCGGCGAAAAAAAGCGTGCCAAAAACGGCGTGCAAATAAAAGCCTTGCTGCGCGTCTGAAAACGCGTAGGCAAGGGCGAAGCTGATGATTAAAAAAGCGTGCAAAAAGCGGTTTATGAAGGGATAGATGTAGCTTTTTGCGCCGTTTTTGTTTTCGCTGAATTTGCCAAATTTGTTTTTATTTTTGCTGAATTTGTTTTTTAAATTTTGGCTAAATTTGCTTTCATTTTGCTCAAATTTAGTCTCTAATTTTTTGCTAAATTTATCCGCTAAAATAGCGTTTTTCTCGGTGTTTTTTGTGTTCATTTTTTTGCCTTTAAATAATTGAAATTTGTCTTTTTATTTTAAAATAACGCCTTTA
>CAVJSG010000078.1:0-9010 GCA_963651895.1 Campylobacteraceae bacterium | reverse complement strand
GTGCGCGTGCTAGTAATGCGCGAAAACAAAGCCAAGTGCCCAATTCAGTCTCCTTTCATTACTTTATGGGCACTTCGTTTTGTTTTTAAATTTAGGTGTGAATTTTGCGGAAAATTCGCAAAAATTCAAAAAGAAAGGACAAAAAATGTTCAAAAAATTCTCACTCATTTTAGTGGCGTTAGTGGCACTAACGCTCACGGCGCAAGCGCGAATCGTCCTTGACACCAAGGGCAACAAGATAGAAATTCCGGACAAAATCACCTACGCGATGCCCATAGTGCTGCCTATGGTGCAAATCGCGGCTATGCTCGGCAACGATGATAAAATCATCTCCGGTTCGACAAAGTTGCCACCGATTATGACGAAAATCTTTCCCAAAATCCGCACGAACAACAACCCAAGCGGTGCGATGATAAGTAGCGTTGAAAGCATCATCGCCGCCAAGCCCCAAGTCGTCTTTGGACCCACTGACTACTTGCTTGGCGAGCAAGGCACGAAACAGCTAAAAGCCGCGGGTATCCCTGTGGTAAATACCGTAGCCTTTCGCAATATCGCTAGCATAGAGGAAATCAAGCAAAGCGTAACGCTCATCGGGGCGATTTTTGGGGGCGAGAGCATTAAAAAAGCGCGTGAATTTAACGAGTATTTTGACGAAAATGTGAAATTCGTGCAAAGTCGCACCGCCAAAGTCGCCAAGAAAAAGCGCGTTTTGGTGCTTGACTACAAGCAAGGGCACTACACCACGAACGAGGCAGGCTATATGAGCGCGGCGTTTGTCGCCATTTCAGGCGGCGAAAATTTAAGCTCGGCGGCGAGCAAAGAGGATATGCTCTCAAAATACATTAACGAGGAACAAGTCATCGTCTATAACCCCGATGTCATCATCACTCACACGAGCGAGGGGCGCGAGAAAATCCTCGCCAACGCCGCTTTGAGCCGCCTTAAAGCCGTGCGCGAAAAGCAGGTTTTTGTCGTGCCTTATGGCTTGCACATATGGACGGCGCGCAGCACAGAGACGGCACTTTGCCCGCTGTGGCTTGCCAAAGTTCTCTACCCCAAGCTTTTTGAGGATTTAAGCGTGGAGCAAAAAACGCGCGAATTTTACAAACGCTTTTACCGCTATGATTTAAGCGAGGACGAGTTGCAAGAGATTTTGCACCCTAAAAAATACTACTCCGCACATTAGAACTTTAGGGCTTTGAGCGCGGTTTGGTTTGGGGAATTTTTTGGGTGTGTTTTTGGGAAAATTTGTGTAAATTCGCCAAAAATTCACAAAATTCGTCATTGCGAGCCTTGGTAAAGTCAAGTCTCGCAACGATGCAAATTTGCCCAAATTTCGCCCCAAAAATTCACGCCGTGCAAGAAATTTAAACCACCGCTACGCAGCTTTTCACGCGCCTGCCGTCTATTTCATTTTCCACCACTCTTATGTCGGCGTTGTAAATGCGGTGCAAATTCGAATTTGTTACCACCTCATCGGCATCGCCGTAAATGTAATGCTTGTCGCGCCCCAGCATAGCCACCTTTGCGTGCGCGTAAAACACCTGCTCGGGCTGGTGCGAGGTCATCACCACGATGTAGCCCTGCGCGGCGAGCGCATTTACCTGTTTTAGCACCTTGATTTGGTTGCCAAAGTCCAAATTCGCCGTAGGTTCATCGAGCAAAATGATGCGCGAGCCCTGTGCCAACGCCCTTGCGATGAGCACCATTTGCCGCTCGCCCCCGCTTAAATCCGTGTAAATTCGCTCTTTAAATTCGCTCATTTTCAGCGTTTCAAGTGCATTTAGAGCGATTTGCTCATCGCGTGCAGAGGGTCGCTCAAACAGCCCAAGCCGCGCATTCGCGCTCATCATCACCACATCAAAAACGCTAAACGCAAAGGGCGGCGTGTGCGCTTGTGGCACATAGCTGATAAGCCTTGCGCGCTCATTGTCGCTGAGTTTCAGCACATTTGCCCCGTCTGCTAAAATTTGCCCGCCAAGTGGCTTTAAAAAGCCCAAAATCGTCTTAAAAATGGTAGTTTTCCCCACGCCGTTACTGCCCAAAAGCACGAAAATTTCGCCATCCGTAAGAGAGGCGTTGAAATTTTCGATGACAAGCCGCTCGCCGTAGCCGCAGTTTAAATTTTTTAGCTCAAATTTCACGCGAAGCCCTTTTTGCTTTTGTAAAGCAAGTAAATGAAAAGCGGTGCGCCAAGCAGCGATGTCAGCACGCCTAGCGGGATTTCGCTAGCGAGCAAACTTCGCGCGAAACTATCCACCACTAGCAAGAAAAGCCCGCCGGCTAGCATCGAAGCTGGCAAAAGCGAGATGAAGTTCGCCCCCACCACGAAGCGCACGATGTGAGGCACCACTAGCCCCACCCAGCCCACTATCCCGCAAAACGCCACGCAGGTGGCTGTCAGCAGGGTCGCGCAGACTATGATGATAATGTTGTAAATTTTGACATTTAGCCCCATCGCGCGCGCTTCTTCCTCGCCGAAACTCAGCGCATTTAGCTTGTAGCGCAGCAAAAACAGCGGCGTGGCGGCGATGCAAACCACTACTAGCAGCACCAAAAGGTTGTCAAAGCCCCCCGTGCGCGCTAGCGAGCCCATCAGCCAAAAGGTGATTTCAGGTAGCTTGTCCTCGCTGTCGGCTAGGAATTTCAAAAGCGAGCTAAACGCCCCAAAGAGTGATGAGATGACGACTCCGGTAAGAACCATTACGAGTAAATTTATGCGCCCCTTGGCGATGAGCGAGCTTATGAAAACTACCAAAAAAACCGCGCTGAGCCCAAAGCCAAAAGCCATAGCCTGCACGCCTATGTTGTTGAAATTTAAGATGATGGCTATGCTAGCCCCCACCGCTGCGCCGCTTGAAACGCCCAAAATGTCCGGGCTTACGAGTGGGTTGCGAAAGAGCCCTTGATAAACCGCGCCAGAGCTTGCAAGTGCCGCGCCCACAAGCACGGCGAAAATCACGCGCGGCAATCTTATGAGCATCAGCACGGCGTAGTTTTGGCTTTCTATTTCCTCGCCCCTTATGAGAGCCTTGAAAATGCTTATGATTTCGCTGTAAGCTAGCTCAAAACGCCCCACACCGAGCGCGAAAAACGCCACGACAAGCACGGCTGTTAGCATAGCGAGGATGATGAGTTTGTTTTGTCTTGGCAAGGTTAAATTTCCTTTTCTAAATTTAATGCGTGATGGGCTGAGCTTGCGGCGATAAATCACTTTGTGCGGACTCGGCAGACGCTTTTTAGTCTAGCCTTCGCCCGCCCAAAGTGATTTCTCATCCACAATCTCAGCCCATTTTTTAAATTTGTTTTGTTTTGGTATATTTTACGCTTTTTGTGTGAATTTTTGTAAATTTTTGGGCGAAAATTGCATAAAAATTCACAAATTTGCTAAAAATTCAAAGAAAATTCACGCCGTTTTGCAAAAACGGCAAAGAAAATTCACGCATTTTTCACAAGCCGTGCGAAAATCGCAAGAAACCTGTCATTGCGAGCGTAGCGCGTAGCGCAAGCGTGGCAATCCACACTTTGCCAGCTGTTAGCCTTTACAATTTTAAGAAAGGCGTAAATTTAATTAACGCTTCTTAAAATAGCAAATTCCACAGCTTTTTAAACAATGGATTGCCACGCAAAAATTCGCTAACGCTCATTTTTGCTCGCAATGACACACTACTTGAAATTCACGGACTTCCCAAAATCAAGGCGAAAATTCACAAATTCTAAATTTACCATCTCCCTTTCTCTTTTGGGTTCAAAATATCATCTAATTCCTTGTCATTTAAGTCATAGTTGTAAAATCGTTTATAAAATTCCCTCGTTTTTTGCTCCAAATTTAAGTCCGCGAAAAGCTCCGGATACACGACTTTTGCAAGCCACAGCGGGCAAAGTGCCGTCTCAGCACTGCGCGCACTCCAAATGTGCAAGCCTGAGGGGATGATGAAAACTTGCTTATTTTTCACGGCTTTGAGCGACTTGAAAGCGGGGTTTGACATTATTTTATTTAAGCCCTCGCGCGAGCCCGTGATGATGATGTCGGGGTCAAAGATGATGACTTGTTCCTCGTTTATGTAGCCTGAGACTTTAAAATCCTTGCCCGCCTCGGAGGTTACATTTATCGCGCCGCTGCTTTCTATGTAAGCTGCGCTCATACTCGCGGGGCTGTTCGCGCTGAAATTGCCCGAGCGAAAGCCCAAATCTAACACGCGTTTGCGCTGATTTTTGGCGAGTTTGTTTGTGCGGGCTTGCACGAAAGCTATGTTGCCGTCTAAATACTCGTTGAATTCCTTTGCACGCTTTATGCTCTCGCCCCCAAAAATCGCCCCTATGAGCGTTACGCTTTGTTTGATTTCCTCCACAGAGGCGATTGAGAGGAATTTCACCGTATTTACCACAGGGATGCCAGCTGCTCGCACTTGGCGCACGCCTTCCTCGCGCAAAAGGTAGTTCGTGGGACCAAAGACGACTTGGGGTTTGAGCGAGATGATGGTTTCTACGCTGTCGCCGAGCATACCGCTTTTGTTGCCGCTAGTGCGGACTTTGGGAAAGATTTTTTTCATCAGCGGGTCAAGGCGCGTGCCCCCATAAATCACCTTGTCCTCGTTGCCAAGCATCACGGCAATTTGCAGCATAGGGCTAGCGTTTGGCATCGCGTAGGTGATTTCATCCGCAATTTCTATCTTGTTGCCCTCGGTGTCAAGGACGATTCGCCCCTGTGCTGTAAGCGTTAGGGCGACTAACGCCACCAAAATGAGTGAGAATTTTTTGAACATTTTTTGTCCTTTCTTTTTGAATTTTTTGTGAATTTTCCGCAAAATTCACGCCTAAATTTAAAAAACAAAACGAAGTGCCCATAAAGTAATGAAAGGAGATACCCACTTGGACACTTCGGTTTGGTTTTTTGTGAATTTTCGCATTAAATTTGCGAAAAATTCACGCTATTTTCACAAGCCGTGCGAAAATCACAAGAAATCTGTCATTGCGAGCGCAGCGCGTAGCGCAAGCGTGGCAATCCACACTGCAAAAAGCTGTCGAATTTGCTATTTTTAGAAACGCCTTTTAAACTAAAAAATGCTTTTAAAAAATTCACGCTCGAAGCGTGAATTTATGGGAATTTTCAAAAAAATTCACGCATTTTGCGCCTTGCAAACGCTAACAGCGGGCAGGCTGTGGATTTGCGCTGACGCGAGTCAGTGCTACGCACGGACGCCACGCCTCGACTTGCTCGCGCTCGTCAAGGCTCGCAATGACAGAACTCGGCGATTTTTGCATTACTCAAAACCCACGCCCAAAGCACTACCTTTTCGGCGCCTTTGCCTGCATTTCTTTCATTTTGTCCGCATCCATCGCCATACTCAGCCGCGCGATAGAGTCCTTCACAGCACTCACCAAAAGCAGCTTGCCAGCCCCAAGGCTTACCATATCAAGTTCCCTAAGCCGCACACTCTCGCCCTCTGCCCTAAACTCAATCTCTCCGCGCAGCACTTGCAGCGTAATGTCAAAGGGCGCCTTGTGCTCTTTAAGCGCGCTGCCCGCGGGCATTACGATTTGCATTTCCCTTGCGTTTGAGTTGTGGCACAGCGGCGTTACTTTGATTTCGCTGCTAAATTCAGCGTTGCCCCACGAAATGACTTTCATTGTTCAGCCTTTCAGTGCCCACAACCGCACCCGCAACCACCCTCAGGCTTTTTCTCGTAAAGCATTTCTTTGAAGTGAGCCGCTATGCCCTTGGCGCGTTCTAAAATCCCACTAGCCACTTGCGGCGTGTAGATTTCGTTTAAGGTTTGCTCCCAAAGAGAAAGCCAGTCGCCAAAACGTTCCTTTGGAAAGGGCGGCAGCGCGGCGTGCGTTTTCATCGGCTGTCCGCTAAACTCGCCCTCGTTGAGTAGCATCCTCGTCCAAAAGGCTGTGATATGCTCTATGTGAGCGTTCCACAGCTCATCGCTCGCCCCGATGGCACCGATGAAAATCGGTCCCAAAGCCTCGTGCCCTCGCACCTTTGCGTAAAAGTCAGCCACTAGCTGCTTGACATTTTCGCGCGTGATAGTGTCGCTTTGCATTGTTTCCTCCTAGTTTAGAATTTATAGCCTAATTGCAACCAAAACTGCCGCCCAAGTTCGTAGGCAAGCACCATTGCGTTTGCATTGACATCATTGAAAATAACGCCGTTTTCAACGCCTATAGGTATAAGTTTCTTGCTATCAAGCACATTTAAAACATCGAAATTCACATACAAATTCCCACTATCTATACCCAAACGCGTATCCCAGTTAAATGATGAGCTGAATTTATAGGTTTTATAATCAGTAGTGCCATCATCAACATAAATCACACGCTTATAGCTATCTTGTGCGGTAAAGAAGTTATTCCAAGAGAAATTCAATTTACCATAGCGATAAATGTGCGTAGTGTTTAGCTTGAAAGTTAGTGGTTCTTTGTAAATTTGTCGCACATCCTCCCAAGCTACGCTTACTCCGTCAAGCGTGGTGTTGCCACTTACGCTGTAACCATAAGTCATATAGTTTCGCTTTGTGTTTGTGTATTCTAAACTAGCTTGATAAAAATGCTCGACACTTCCTGTTTGTATCGGTGCTATGTTTTTCACGGCAAGGGTTACTATATGGGCTTTTGTCCAGCCGTTATTTGTCCAAAATGCACTTCTTGTGCCATTATCCAAATAATCAAGCCCCTGCATAAGCTGCTTTTTGCCGTCTCTGTGTATGTATTTTAAAGTGGTGTTAAACATACCGCCGAAATTTTGACTCCAAGCCCCCATTAACTCATCATCATAAGGCAAATCAACGCCGTTAAATCTAGGATTGACATAAACATCGCCTGAATTTAAGGTTACGGTTGATTTATCAGGGTCTGAAACCTCTGTTTGATTAGTGCCACACCTAAGCCCTCTATCAGTTATACTTACAGGGTGCCAAGGGTCATTTGGTCCGCAGCGATAATAACTTCGCCTTGTGCTTGCTGTCAAGGCTTGTAAGCGATAGCCTGATAAATTCCTTGCGTAGTAGCGGTTTGCACCAAAGGTAAGTGAAGTTTCCCACTCTCTTTGCCAAGGGGCGACATATTGCAAAGAAAAGCGTGGGGCGAGTTTGTTTTTATTTATGTTTTTCTCAAATTTAGCGGTGTTAGCGGCTAATGGCGTGTCGTAGCTGTTTGTCGCCTTGTCAAAAAAGCCATCAAATCGAAGTCCTAGCCTAGCGTTAATGTCTCCGCCCTTTCCTAAATCAAAATTTATGTCGTCCTCAACAAAGGCAGAGTAGTTAAAGGTTTTAACCGTAGCCCTATTTTTAGGAAAAAAGCCCAAAATAGGCAAATAGTGGTCGGCATCCGCACTCCACGCCCCAAATTCATCGGGTAAGCCGTTCCAAGTAGTGCCTCCAGCACTCGCTGCTGTGTTGTTTTTGGCAACATTGCTTCTGCCTGACTGAGCGGAAACTATGCTTAAAAGATAAATTTTGCCATCTTCTAAGCGGTTAAAGTCTGAGATTTGATAATCCAAATCCACGCCCACGCGGAAGGTATGCGTGCTTATCCAAGCCTCCACAGGCGTGAAAACAAAGTCGCTTTTAAATGTGAAATTATCTTGCGTAGTATCAGAGTCGGGTGCTCCAGAGCCCATAAAAAGCCATAGATTAGATGGCTTTTGCCCTGTGGGTCCATCAAGTGGCATTGATGAGTAGGGGTTGTCGCCTCGTGCTAAATTTGTAAGCCTTGTGTAGCCTAGTTGATTTGTCCAAAGCCCTAAATCCGTGCTCCACAAAGTCTTTAAATTTGTTTGCCAGCCGCCTTGAATTTGCTTTGAGCGAGAGTCAAGGGCATCGGCGACAAAATAGGTGTTTGTCGATGGCATATAAGCAAGGCTATATTCTAGGTTGAAATCCTTGCTAGGCTCCCAAAAAAGCTTAATGTAGTAGTTGTCATTTCGCCTTTTGTGCGTGCGTTCCTCGGTAGGGTCGTAGTAGTGGCTGTAAGTGTGTCCGCTACTGCTTAAAAGGTTGAGTTTGGTTTGTGAAAAAGTCGGTGCTGTGAATTGACTTCTAGCTGTGGAAAAGGCAGCTAGCATTGACAAGGTGTCGGTTATACCGCCCTCTAAACTTGCACGAAAGATGAATTTGTTGAAATCATCTTGGTAATTACCTGATGATGGGTCAAGGCTGAAACTGCCGTTATCGTATAGCCGCTGTGTAGTCATAAAGGAATTTGTGGTTTGAAAGGACAAATCCCCGTGCCAGCCGTCCGTGCGGGGCTTGCGAATGTTTGACTGCACCACACCGCCTGAAAATCGCCCATACCTTGCGGGTATGTTTGAGTCCAAAACCACAACGGAATCCAAAAGTGAAGCATCGACATTAAGCCCTTGCAATCTTGCTCCACGCGGTCTATGAACGCCGCCTGTGGTGTAGCCTGTGGTGTCGGTGTCAAAATTCATACTCAAACCATCTACTTGGTAGCTGTTTTGGTATGGAGAACCGCCGCTAATGCTTATGTTCGCAGGGTCAAGCTCTGCGGGCATATTTGATGAGTTTGCATTGCTTGGTGCTTTGACATTTGGCAAGGTTGTAAGCACGCTTGGTATGTCGCCATTTCCGCTTGAAGTGCTTTCTATGGCTTGTCTATTTACCGCTTGCCCCGAGTTATACTCGTCATACTCGGCTTTTGCGGTTATATCAACCGCTTCAAGCTCGTAGCTTACGATATTTTCGCTACTCGCACTCGCACTTGGAGCTGAATTTGTGGCTGAATTCACATTGCTTGCGTTTGAATTTGCATTTGAATCCACGCCATTTTCGGCTAAAAGCACACCATTAAGGCTTGAATTCGCTGAATTTGCGGCTAAATTCTCGCTAATGTTTGAATTTACGCCCAAATTCACAGCTTTTGCGCTAGAATTTGTGGCGTTTGCCTTTGAATTCACGGCGTTTGAGCTAGAATTCGCACTGCTTGGGTTTGATTTTGTGCCGCTTACATTATAATAATTCGCAGCCAAAACCACGCCACTTAC
>CAVJSG010000077.1:0-9037 GCA_963651895.1 Campylobacteraceae bacterium | reverse complement strand
GTTTAATATATGAAATTTCATATAGCGAGTCGTGTAAATTTTAATCCAAATCCCTATAAAAGCCGAATTTATTATATTTTTTTTACTTGTTTAGTTTGAATTTGGCGGTAAATTTCCATAGAATTTACCAAAAAACAAGCATTTTTAAGGCATTAGCTAGGCTAGCTTATGAAAGTTGAGTGATAGGCACTAAACTTTTTTAAGTAAAATTTTTTAATTTTTTGCAAAAAATACTTGACATTGTTACACTCAATGTTGTATAATAACGAAAATTTTTTCAAAGGGAGGACGAGTGAAGGACAAAAAAGATGAAACTTTCGCCCATAAACAGGGCTTTGGGGCGCGAAATGAGGCTTATAGGCAAAATTCAAGCAGCCAAAACAGCCAAGATGGACGAGATTTTGGGGCTCAAAATGTGAATTTTGGGGAGCAAGATAGCAATTTTGCCACTCAAAATGCGCAAAATTCGCAAAAAGAGCAGAATTTTGAGTCTGCAAACGCCCAAAATAGCGAGCAGGGGCAAAATGCAAAGCACGCAAATGCTTATTTTAGCGAGGCTAGCGGGCAAAAAGATGAGCTAATCGCTTGTCAAATCGAGCTTGCCGAGATGAAAGACAAGTATGTGCGCGCAAACGCCGAGTTTGACAACATTAAAAAGCGGCTTGAAAAGGAAAAATCCTCCGCGCTAGCCTACGCAAACGAGGGCTTTGCGCGGGATTTGCTCGATGTGCTGGATGCCCTTGAAGCCGCCGCAAATGTCGAGGCGCAGGACGAGGCGAGCGCGAAAATCAAAGAGGGCGTGGAAAATACGCTATCCTTGCTACTTTCACGCCTCGCAAAGCACGGCATAAAGCCCATCGAGCAGCACAAGGACTTCGACCCGAACCTGCACGAGGCGATGATGAATGTGCAAAGTGAGCACCACGCGAGTTCTGCCATAGTCGATGTCTATCAAAAGGGCTATTTGATGGGCGAGCGCGTGCTTCGTCCTAGCAAGGTTAGCGTGGCTAAGTAGGTTTGAGCTCGCAAATCTTGCGATTTGCGAGGAAAAATGGGGCTTTGCGAGATTAAAAATTCACGCAAAGCAGGGGCTTTGCAAGGTTATGAAGCTTGCAAAGCGAGGCAAATCAAACTTTGAGTGAGATAAATTCACGCAAAGTGCGAAATTTCAGCGACAAAAGTCGCCAAAAAATTTAGAAAGGACAAAAAATGAGTAAGGTCATAGGCATAGACTTAGGCACGACAAATTCGTGCGTGGCGGTGTATGAGCGCGGCGAAAGCAAGGTCATACCAAACAAAGAGGGCAAAAACACCACGCCCTCAGTCGTGGCATTCACGGACAAGGGCGAGGTGCTAGTAGGCGACAGCGCAAAGCGCCAAGCCGTAACGAATCCGGACAAAACCATATACTCCATCAAGCGCATTATGGGGCTTATGATAAACGAGGATGCCGCCAAAGAGGCAAAGGGCAGACTGCCCTACGAGATAACCGAGCGCAACGGCGCGTGCGCGGTGAAAATCGCGGATAAAATTTACACTCCGCAAGAAATCTCCGCCAAGGTGCTGATGAAGCTAAAAGAGGACGCGGAAGCCTTTTTGGGCGATTCTGTGGTGGATGCGGTCATCACCGTGCCCGCCTACTTCAACGATGCGCAGCGCAAAGCCACGAAAGAGGCTGGCACCATCGCAGGACTAAATGTGCTGCGCATCATCAACGAACCTACTAGCGCGGCACTAGCTTATGGGCTTGATAAAAAGGAAAGCGAGAAAATAGTCGTTTATGACTTGGGCGGCGGGACCTTCGATGTAACCGTGCTCGAAACGGGGGACAATGTCGTGGAAGTGCTTGCCACAGGGGGCAACGCCTTTTTGGGCGGCGATGATTTTGACAACAAACTCATCGATTTTCTCGCAAGTGAATTTAAAAGCGACACAGGCATTGATTTAAAGGGCGATGTGATGGCTTTGCAGCGCTTAAAAGAAGCCGCTGAAAACGCTAAAAAAGAGTTGAGTTCTGCTACCGAAACGGAGGTAAATTTGCCCTTTATCACGGCGGATGCGTCAGGTCCTAAGCACCTTGTGAAAAAAATCACCCGCGCGAAATTTGAGAGTATGATTGAGTCTATGGTAAATGAAACCATAACGAAAATCAACGAAGTCGTCAAAGACGCGGGGCTGAAAAAAGGCGAGGTTAAGGAAATCGTTATGGTGGGGGGCTCCACGCGCGTGCCACTCGTGCAGGACGAGGTAAAAAAGGCGTTTGGCAAAGACCTTAACAAAAGCGTCAATCCCGATGAAGTCGTAGCCATAGGCGCGGCGATACAAGGTGCGGTGATACGCGGCGATGTCAAAGATGTGCTGCTGCTCGATGTTACGCCGCTTTCACTTGGCATTGAGACGCTCGGCGGCGTGATGACGAAAATCATCGAAAAAGGCACCACCATCCCCACCAAAAAAGAGCAAACTTTCTCAACCGCCGAGGACAATCAAAGCGCGGTTACCATCAATGTCTTGCAAGGCGAGCGTGAATTTAGCCGCGACAACAAGTCTTTGGGGAATTTCAACTTGGAGGGCATCCCACCCGCCCCACGCGGAATGCCACAAATCGAAGTAACCTTTGACATTGACGCCAACGGCATTTTAACCGTCTCTGCCAAAGACAAAGCCACAGGCAAGGCGCAGGAAATCAAAATCACAGGTTCTAGCGGGCTTAGCGAGGAAGAAATCGAAAAGATGGTAAAGGACGCCGAACTTCACAAAGAAGAGGACAAAAAGCGCAAGGAAATAATAGACGCTCGCAACCAAGCCGAAGCCCTAGCCCATCAAGTGGAAAAATCGCTCGGCGAGCTAGGCGATAAAGTCGCGGAGGCTGATAAAGCGGGCATTCAAAAGGCTTTGGACGAGCTGCGCGAGGTGCTGAAAAACGAAAACGCTAGCAAGGATGAAATCGAGGCAAAGATGAAAGCATTGAGCGATGCCTCGCATAAAATCGCCGAGGCTATGTATAAAAAAGACTCGGCAAACGGCGATGGCTCTGGCGGCAGCGGTTCTGGCGGCGGCAGAAATAAAAAAGACGATGATGTCATAGACGCTGAGGTGGAGTAGGGTAACTCTTTTTGCTCGCAATGACGGATATAGGGCATAAATTGAGGAATGCGAACTTTTTGGAATTTTTTGTAAAAAATACGCCAAAATTCACGGCAAACGCCTAAAATAAAGCCACTTACTTGGGCTGAGGCTTGTGGATGAGAAATCGATTTTTTGAGGTGTGGATAAGACATATTAGTCTATCGAGCCCCAAAAAATCGATTTATCGCCGAAAGTAGCAGTTCCGCTAAAAGCCGCTGTGCAATGGAGGGGGCTTTTTTTATATCCGCACCCATACGCCACAGCACACACTCACAAAACACATTTCACGCCCAAAACGCACTACGCGTCCGCACGCCGCGTCCCAAGTAAATTTTAAAACAAGTAAATTTAAAACAAATAAATTTTTAAAATAAAATTCACTGCTGTTCCGGCTCGAAGGTGCGGATGTTTTCCTCGAAAATTTCCCCGTCATCGCAAAGTATCAAAAGCAAGTCGTTTGGCTCAAAGATTAAAGAGCCGCTAGCCTTGATGTATTCGCCGTCTCGCTTGACTATGAGTATGATGAAATTCTCGCCCAAATTAAGCTCGGCTATGTTTTTGCCGATGACGGATGAGTCCTCGCGCAGCATATACTGCCTGAAAGTGCTGTAAGATATCGGTAAATTCGTGCTTAACGGCTTTTCGGCGCTTTCTTTTAGCCCCAAGATTTTGGCGAGCGGGTTGAGCGTAACGCCCTGCAAAAGCACGGATAATATGACGATGAAAAACACGACATTGAAAATAAACCTTGCGCTGTCGATGTTTGCGGCGAGCGGATAGGTCGCAAGTATGATGGGCACGGTGCCGCGCAGCCCCACCCACGAGATGAAAAGCTTTTCTTTTTTGTCAAATTTACGGCTAAAAAGCAGGCTCAAAAA
This sequence comes from Campylobacteraceae bacterium, assembly GCA_963651895.1. Classification (GTDB taxonomy): domain Bacteria; phylum Campylobacterota; class Campylobacteria; order Campylobacterales; family Campylobacteraceae; genus Campylobacter_D. The sequence continues at coordinate 5,030 of CAVJSG010000077.1, read as the reverse complement.
CACTGCCACAGGGCGCGCGATGAACATTATCATAAAGGCAGCCCCAAGCCCCACGAGCGTTACGCCGCCAAGTTGAGATGGCGTGGCGAGCAAGCCCAAAGTGATGAAAATCACCACTTGTGCAAGCCACGCAACGCCCTCGTGAAAGCTAATCAGCGCGCGTTTATTGACAAATTCTTTCGTGTTTGCCACAATGCCTAGCAAATACACGCACAAATAGCCATTTGCGCCGATTTTTTGGCTCAGCGCAAAAGCTAAAAACACCCAAGACAGCGTGAAAACAGGGTAGAGTCCGGGGGAGCCTAGTTTGATTTTATTGACGATGAAAGGCATTAAAATGCCCAAAATATAGGCGCACACAAAGGCTAAAATGAATTGTGTCGTCATTGTCAGCAAAAAGCCCGTGAGGCTTGGCATTTGCGAGAGCGTTATCATTTCGATGACGGCGATTGTGAGAAAAATCGCCATTGGGTCGTTCGAGCCGCTTTCAAGTTCGAGTAGTGGGGCTATGTTGTTTTTAAGGCTCAAACCCTTGCTTCGCATTATGGCAAAAACCGCCGCAGCGTCTGTGGAGCTGATGATGGCACCCAAAAGCAAGGCGTCATTTAGCGAAAAGCCGAGTAAAAAATAGCACAGCATTGCCACGAAAAACGCCGTCAGCACGACTCCAAGCGTTGCTAAAATGATGCCCTCTTTTAGCACGGGGCGCACTGCCTTAAAACTCGTGTTAAAGCCGCCCGAAAAGAGTATGAGGATGAGGCAGAGCATCCCTATGTCTTGGGTTGCGCGCGCGTCATTAAAGTCGATTTTAAAAACCCCCTCGCTGCCCGCAAGCATCCCCACGAAAATGAAAATGAGCAGCACCGGGATGCCGTATTTATCGCCAAATTTTGAGAAAAAAACGCAGGCTAAAAAGAGTGCCGAGGCGATGAAAATGTATCCTTCCACGCGCGCCTCACTTTTTTTTCTCATCGTAAAAGATGAGGTCAAAGGTGTTTGTGTGCTTTATCAGCGCGTTTTGTCCGCCTTGAAATTTATGCAGTTCAAGGCGCAACTCATCGATGAGTGCTTCAAATTCGCTAATTTGCGTTTTTAGCTTTAAAATCACATCCACGCCCGCTAAATTCACGCCCATATCGCGCGTGAGGCGTAAAATCAGCCTTATCCTGTCAATGTCCTTTTGCGAGTAAAGGCGCATCTTGCCATCCGTGCGGGAGGGCTCTACAAGCCCCTCGCGTTCGTATTGTCGCAGCGTTTGCGGATGAATGCTTAAAACCTTTGCGACAACGCTTATTAGATAAACGGGTTCATCGTAATTGTGTTCCATTTTTTGTTTTCCCTTTGTTTTAATTTTGAATTTTATCGTAATGCCGTTTTGAATTTTCGGCGAAATTGTGTGAATTTTCACCCAAAAACCCACAAATTTTCACATTTTCACTTCTTTTCTCACGACCTTTTTCTTGCGACTTTGGGCGTTTGCTTGGATTTGCGCGTGTTCGTTTTTAATGTCAAGTGGCCAGTCCTTGCCTTGTTCTTGCACATTCCACTCGGGGTGCTTGCCGTTTTCGCGTGCTAGATAATCCTCCACGCAGCATTCCTCGATGAGTTTGTAAGAAATATAGGCGTTTGCGACCTTTTTGAGCCCAAAAAGCCCCTTGATTTCTTTGGTAAAATTTTCTTGGTAAATCATATAAAATTCGATTTTCGCGCCGCTTAAAATGGTGTGATAGAGAAAATACCAAATGCCGAAACTTCGTACGCTTGGGCGACCATTTACGCCGCCGTCTCGGTAAATTTCAAGCGTGTTTTTCATACCACCGACTGCCTGCGAGCCGCCGATTTTCTTTATCTCGCCATCAACCACGATGAGATAGACCCTAGCGACATTTTGTTTGAGAAAATTTTTGGGTAGCGATTTGCCGTTTTCGTCCCTTAAATCCGCGAGATAATTGAAATTCAACTTCGTGCTACCCTTGACAAACTCGACATCCGCGATTTTAAATGCTGTTTTTACTTCACTGATTTTCATTTCGCGCCCCTTATTCTTTGATGATTAACAGCTCGTGGCTTTGCTTTATGTTGTCCGTGTCGCCACGCTCGATTCGGTTTTTGCCGATGCGCGTTTCGCCCTGTCCCATCGTGTATTGCCACTTTGGAGTGAGGATTTTAAAATCCTTGTAAGCCTCACGCACCCACTCGCAGTCGTTGTAACTCAGCACCCATTTGCCCTTATGATTACGCAGACATTCCGCCAAAAGCTCGTGTTTAAAGCCGTTGTGGTGAATGGGGAAATTGCGCATCGGGTAAATGCCGCGAAACATCTTGCTGTCGCCCGTCAAAAAATACGGCGGGTCGCAGTAAAAAAAGTCGCGCGGATAGCGTTCAAAAACCCGCTCAAAACTCTCGCACTCCACGCGCAAATTTTTCGCGCCCTCACTTGCGCCAAAAGCCAGCATTTTTTCGAGCATTTTTGCATAACGCGCCTCGTCCTCGTAAATGCCGCTCATCCAGCCTAAAAAGCCGGGTCCATAGCTTAAATTAAAATTAAAATAATAATCCCGCGCGAGCGTTAGCACATCAAGTCGTGCCTCGTTTTTATAGTGCTTTTTTAACTCATTTTTAATCTCGGCGTAAATTTCTTTGTTTGGTTTTAGCTTTGAAAGTTCGCTGAAAAGCTCGTGCGGCGCGGCGGTTACGACCTGCCAAAAATTCACCAAAATATCAAAAATATCAAAGGCTTTGATTTCCAAATTTAACTCTAACGCACACGCCACCTCAACACTGCCACCGCCGATGAAAGGGCTTATCACGCGCTCTAACTCTTGCGGAAAATGCTCGATTATCAAGCCCACAGCGAGCGACTTACCACCACCATAGCGCAACGGGCTTTTTGTGTAGCGTTTGTATTTCAGCGTCTCGCCTTTTAAGTCGTGCAAAAATCGCTCTTTCCGTGCGGAAAAGCTCGTCAAATCAGGCTTTAAACCGCCCAAATTCTCGTCAAAATCAAAAAGGCTAGGCTCAAAAAAACTCGGTTGCGTAAAATTTGGCTTGGTAAAATTGCGTTCTAGCATAGATACCTTGTCCTTGAAATGAAATGCCAAATGATAGCAAATTTTGCTTAACGCGAGGATTGTGCGGCGAAATTTACCGCTTCGCCCCCTTTGCTTTAAATGCCGCATTTTAACGCATTTTTGTGAATTTTTATGAAAATTTACGAATTTTAAGTGCAAATTTGGCTAAATTTAGCCAAAAAATTCAGCGAATTTTAAAGAATTTTCACTAAAATTCACGGCATAATTTTCGCATAAGATTTATCAAAAAGGACAAAAATGCCAAAAACAAGCCAAGATAAACTCCCATTAAAGCCCACAAAAAAGCGCTCCGTAACGGATTATTTGCTTTTTAAATATCTGCGATTTGATAAGGAACAGCCTTTCATAATGCTTTCGATGGTGCTTGCCTTCATCGGCGTGTGCGTGGGGCTTTGCGTGCTTTTGGTGGCGATGGCGATAATGAACGGCTTTGACAAGGGCTTGCAGGAGCGTTTTATGGTGATGAACTATCCGCTCAATGTGATTAGCGCGAACCGAGTGGCTTTAAAGCCTGATGTAGTCGAGCTTTTGCGCGAGAATTTCCCCGAGCTGGCTTTTAGCCCCTACATTAGCACGCAAGTCATCACGCGTGGGGGGGGGCGTTTTGAGGGCGGCATCCTCTTTGGCGTGCATTCGCGAGACGAAAAAAATATAAACAAAGTCGTAGCACAGGGGCTTGGCGAGGCTGAGCTTAAAGAATTTGATGTGCTGGTGGGCAAGGGGCTGGTGGAGGAATTTGGCTTGCAGCGAGATGACAAGCTTTCTGTGATTTTTTCAAACCTCAACCCCAACGGCTTGGCACTTATACCGCAGACAAAACGCTTTGATGTCCGCCACAGCTTCACTTCGGGGCTGGCGTTTTACGACAAAGCCTATCTCTACGCGGACATTGACGCCGTGCGCAAGGTGCTAGGGCGCACGGAGACTTACAACGGCATCCACATCCACTCAAATGAGCCTTTCAAGGACAAAGAGCGGCTGCAAGCCTTTCTGGGTGGGGATTTCGTGGTTTATGGCTGGTGGGAGCAAAACGCGAACCTTTTCTCCGCGCTCGAACTTGAAAAGCGCGCCCTTTTCATCGTGCTTATGCTCATCATACTAGCTGCTAGCCTCAATATAGTAAGCTCTCTGCTGATGATAGTGATGAACCGCCGCGCTGAAATCGCCCTACTGCTCGCACTTGGCGCGACTAAACGAGAAATCAAAAAGGCGTTTTTCGCCCTTGGCACTTTAATCGGGGGCAGTGGGATGTGCGCGGGCGTGCTGCTGGCTTTTGGCGTGCTTTTTGCCTTAGAGAATTTCGACATCATCACGCTTCCGGCGGATGTGTATGGCACAAGCAAGCTGCTTTTAAGCCTTGATAAACTCGACCTCGTCCTAGCCATAGTGGGAGCGGCGTTCATCGTAATGTTAAGCTCTTACTACCCCGCCCGCAAGGCAACGCAAGTGGATGTGCTCGACACCCTGCGCAATGAGTGAATTTGCGCTTTTTTGGCGAGACTTTGCGGCTGTGGCTGCTGAAAATTTGTGAATTTTTTTAGAGAGGGTTGTGAATTTTTTGTGTTATATTGTAATTACAAGACATAAAAAGCATAAAAAATGCCGTCATTGTAAGCAGTTTTGAAAAACCGAGTGACGATATTCATACTCTGCCATCTGTTAGAATTTATCGTTTTGAAAGTGAATAAATTTAAGGCTCTATCTCCAAAAACCATTGATTTTCGCACAAATTTAAAAAATCCCATCAATTATGATTTTGCAAAATTTACTTGGAATTTGTTTGAAATCCCTATAAAATAAGGCTTTATAGCTTTATAGAAAATGGCACAAAACTAAAATGAAATAAAATTCACACCCACCACAACCCCCAAATAAATTCACACCCACACCGCATATTGTAAATTCTTAACGAAATTTGACATATAATCCCAATCAATC
>CAVJSG010000076.1:0-9198 GCA_963651895.1 Campylobacteraceae bacterium | reverse complement strand
CCCTTGACAAACACTAGGTGTAATGCTTTATAATACGCCTTGAAATTCCAAACGAAAGGACAAAAATGCGAACCTTACACATTTTTAGGGCGGCTTTCATCGCCGCAGCGGTGGCGTTTTGCGCGGCAAATGCCGAGTCAAACGCCCAAATACTCGTCAAAAAAGGCGAGCTAGGCAGCTCAAAGGGCGACAGCAAGATATTCACAGGCGAAGTCAAAGTCAGCCGAATGTTTGGCGGCGCGCACTACCGTGCCTTTGGCGGCGCGCTCGTGGAGTTTAGCGCGGGGGCGCGAAGCGCGTGGCACACGCATCCTGCGGGGCAAACCCTCATCGTAACCAAGGGCGTGATTTTGACAGCGACCGAGCAAGGCGTGGTGCAGCTGGCATCTGAGGGCGATGTGGTGCTTTGTCCGCCTGATTTGCGGCACTTTCACGGGGCTACGGACAAGCAAAATGCCGCGCACATCGCGCTTACGGGCATTAAGGACGGGCAAAATGTCGTGTGGCTCGAAAAGGTAAGCGACAAAGAGTATAAAGAGGCTCTCAAAAAGGCGGCAAAATAGGGCTTGGCTGGGGGTTTAAAACCTAGCCTAGTTTTTGCTTTATTTTAGGGCTTTGCTTGGTTTTTAAGCCCCGCGTAGCCTTGTTTTAAGGCTTTGCGCTAAATTTTTGCGAATTTTAAGGCAAAATTTACGCGCAAGGTGTGAATTTTTTAGAAAAATTCACAAAATTTCAAAAGAAAGGAGCAAAAATGAGTGAAAATTCACTTAAAGACAAAAGTCGTGGCGAAATTCTCGGCGAATTTCAAAGCGGAATTCACGGAAATTTACAGCGTGAATTTCAAGGCGATTTTGTGGGACAAAAACGGCGTGAATTTGTGAGAAATTCAGCCAAAGTCGCGGGCTTTGCGATGCTAGCTGGCACTTTGCCATTGCCACTAACGGCGGCGAATTCGAGCGCAAATTCCGCCGCAAAAAGCGGCGCAAACGCCCAAAACTCAACGGCAAACGCCGCCAAAACCACAACAAAAGGAGCAAAAATGACATTCACAAAAACCGCGCAAAGCACTACCACAAGGCTCTTTGGCGACATTGCCAAAAGCGAGCTGGTAAAAACCGACCCTGAATTCATCGAGCTTTACGCGAATTTCGCCTTTGATGAGGTGTTTGCCCAAAGCGGCAAACTCGACATCCAAACGCGCTTAAAGCTCATTTTGGGCGCACTCATCGCCACGCAAGGACACGCCGAGTTTAAGGCGATGCTCGCCGCAGCCCTAAAAAACGGCGTTTCGCCCGTGGAGGCAAAGGAAATCATCTACCAAGCCACCGCCTATGTGGGCTTTGGCAAGAGCGCGGACTTTTTAGCCGCCTGCAACGAGGTGCTAGCCGCGCAGGGCGTGAAGCTGCCGCTGCCCTCGCAGAAAAAAACCGCGCGCGAAAACCGCCAAGCCGAGGGGCTTGCCGTGCAGCGCAAGTTTTTTGGCGCAGGCATCGACAAGGGCAACGCCGCCGCACCCGCGGACATCAAGCACATACGCGCGTTTTTGAGCGCAAACTGCTTTGGGGATTATTACACGCGCGGAGGCTTAAAGCTCGAATTTCGCGAGCTTTTGACGCTGGTGATTTTAACGAGCCTCGGCGGTGCGGACAGCCAAGTGCGCGCGCACATTCAGGGCAACCTAAACATAGGGCACGGACGCGCGTTTCTCATCGAGGTTTTCACCGCGCTAGTGCCTTATATAGGCTATCCGCGCACGCTCAATGCGCTCGCAGCACTTGATGAGCTGACTTTGAAAAAATAAGGAGTAAAAAATGAGTGAAATTCTATCACAAAAACGGCGTGAATTTTTGGCAAATTCCGCTAAATTTGGTGCGGCGATTTTAGGCGGCGGCGCGTTTTTTGCAAGCAATGCGGCAGCTTCAAATTTGAATTTAGCGGCAAATTTAGCCACGAATTCAAATTTGAATTTAGCAGCAAATTCAGCCGCAAATTCCGCAAAAAATCCCCAAAATTTTGTGAATTTAGCGGCAAATTCAAACGCGAATTCCGTGAATTTAGGCACAACTTCGGCTAAAAATTCACAAAAATCCCCCACCGCCAAGGTAAAAACCCTGCTAATCGCCTCGCATCCATACTTTGAGCGCTCGACCTTCATCAAGGGCTTGCAGCAAGCCGCGCAAAGCGTGCGAGGCGTGCAGGTGCGCAACTTGGAGAGCATTTACGGGCACGAGCCACGCGCGATTGACGGCGCACGCGAGCACGAGCTGTGCGCAGCGCACGAGCGCATCGTGTTTTTGTTTCCCACGCACTGGTTTAACATCACGCCGATGATGAAAGCGTGGCTAAATGAGGCTTGGGGCAGCGTGGGAGCTGGACTTTGGCGCGGCAAGCAAATGCTAGTCGTCTCCACCGCTGCGGGCGCGCGTGGCAGCACTTATGGCAAAAACGGCAGGGTCGGCATCGATTTGGCGGATGTTTTTTGGTCGATGAAAGCCACCGCCGCGCACTGCGAGATGACTTATTTGCCCCCGCTTTGCTTTGATGGCGTGCGCGCAAGCGAGCTTGAAAACTACAAACAAGCCCTGATAAAGCGGCTCATTAGCTAGGGGCGTGCGATGAAAAATGTGCTTAAAATGCTGCTTGTTTTGGCGGTTTATAGCGGAGCGTTTGGGGGGCAAAATTTGGCTTTAAATGGCGCAAATTCCGTGAATTTATCCGCAAATTCAGCCCAAAATTCACAAAATTTAGCCGCAAAAAAGGAAAACAAAATGCAAATTTGGCTGAAATTTAACGGCGAAAAGGCTCTTGTAAAGCTTGATGAAAACCCTGCGGCGCGGGATTTTTACGCGATGCTGCCGCTGAAACTTAAAATGAGCGATTATGTGGGCAAGGAAAAAATCACCCCCGCCCTGCCCAAAGCCCTATCCACGCGCGGTTTAAGCGGATACGAGCCACAAGTGGGCGATTTGTTTTACTTCGCGCCTTGGGGAAATGTCGGCATTTTTTACGCCAAACAACCATTTCATAGTGGCTTGGTGCGCTTTGGGCGCGTTTCAAGCGAGTTTTTAGCCAAAATCAAAGCACAAAAAAACGACTTTGAAATTCTCTTTGAAAGGGCGCAGTGATGGGAAATTTAAGCGAAATTTTAGGGCTTGAAAGCGTGGATTTTAGCTGTGAGATTTTTGCGAGAGACAAGGCTGGCGAGGGTGTGAATTACCAAAGTGAGGGCTGGGACGAGATGGCAAAAGCCATAGCAAACGCCCAAAAAATCACCGCTCACCTCAACAACGCCTACCACGACAGGGCGCAAACGCTCGCCATTTTGAGCGAACTTTTTGGCTACGAGCTTGACAGCAGCGTGTGGGTGCTAGCGCCCTTTTACACGGACTTTGGGCGCAACATACGCTTGGCAAAGGGTGTATTTATCAATACTTGCTGCACCTTTATGGACCGCGGCGGCATCAGCATCGGCGAGGGCAGCTTCATCGCTCCGCGCGTAAATATCGTTACGATAAACCACGATTTTGACCCGCAAAAGCGCACCACGACACTCTGCAAGGGCGTGAAAATCGCCGCTCGCGTGTGGGTGGGCGTGGGCGCGACCATCTGTCCGGGCGTTTCAATCGGCGAAAATTCCATCATCGCGGCGGGCGCGGTGGTAACAAAAAATGTCCCGCCAAATGTCATAGTGGGCGGCAATCCCGCACGAGTGATAAAAAAACTCGAATTTTAGGGGATTTGCGGGGGCTTTGGGGTGAAATTTTATGGATTTTTTCGCCAAATTTTGTGAATTTTTGCACGAAATTTGGGCGAAATTCACGCCCAAAATTTTGAATTTAAGCGAAACATTCACGCCAAATTCGAATTTGAGTAAAGTTAAGCGTGAATTTTGGGCGAGAAATTTACGGAAATTTAGAAAATTCACAAATTTGCAAATTTTTGCATTTTTTTTCGCCAACCCCTTGACAAACACTTGGTGTAATGCTGTATAATTGCATTTTCATTTCAATTTTAAGGAGTAAGGATGAAAAACTTCAACCAAACTAGGCGCGACTTTGTCGCAAACTCGGCAAAAATCGGCGCGGGAGTGGCGCTTTTTGGCTCTACGATTCTAGCAAGCAACGCTAGCGCAAAAAGCACTCCAAACGCCCAAATCAGCGGCACAAGCGAGGCAGTCGCAAACGCAAAAAGCGGCGCGAGGATTAGCAGCAAAGGCTACGCTGTCTTTGGCAAGGACTTCAAATTTAAGCCACACAGCTTCACGCGCCATCCGCTTGGCGAAAGCGACATTCTCATCGAGATTCTTTATGCGGGCATCTGCCACAGCGACTTGCATACGATTTTAGGCGACCACGGCGCGCCTACTTATCCTATGATACCCGGGCACGAAATCGCTGGGCGAGTCGTGGCAGTGGGCAAAAAGGTGCAAAAATTCAAAGTCGGCGACTACGCTGGCATCGGGTGTATGGTGAATTCTTGCGGGCAGTGCGAGGCGTGCAAACGCAGTGAGGAGCAGTTTTGCACGAACGCTAAAACCGTCTTTACCTACAACAGCAAAGATGTCTTTCACGGCGGCGAAAACACTTATGGGGGCTACTCAAACAACTATGTCGTAAGCGAAAAATTCGCCATCAAAGTGCCAAAAAACGCGCAGATTGAGCGAGTCGCGCCCCTTTTGTGCGCGGGCATCACAACCTACTCGCCCATAATGTTTAGCAAGGTCAAAAAGGGGCAAAAAGTCGCTGTGGCGGGCGTTGGCGGGCTTGGGCATATGGCTGTGAAGTATATGGTGGCTTTGGGGGCTGAGGTTACGGGCTTTGACATAGTAAATAAGCGAGAATCCGTGCTAAAACTTGGCGCAAAACGCTTTGTGAATGTTAATGATAAGGAATTCTCGCAAATTCAAAACGAATTTGACTTCATCATCTCAACCATCCCCTACCGCTACGACATCAACGCCTACCAAAAAATGCTCAAAATGTATGGCGAAATGGCGATAGTGGGGCTGCCATCGCACAGCGACAATCCCAGCTTGGATGCAAACGCGATGATTTGGCAGTTTCGCCGCAAGATTTACAGCTCGCTCATCGGCGGCATAAAAGAGACGCAGGAAATGCTGGATTTTAGCGTGAAAGAGGGCATTTACCCCGACATCGAGCTCATCGCCATAAACGAGCTAGAAAGCGCTTATGCGAAGGTCGCAAAGGGCGAGGCGAAGTTCCGCTATGTCATCGATATGCGGACTTTGGCGTGAATTAAGGGGCGAAATTTGGGTTAAATTTGGGCGAAAATTTGTGAATTTTAGCTTTATTTTAGGCTAAAATTCACGCTTAAATTTGAATTTTCGCGCAAATTCGGCTAAATTTTTGGGTTTTGCTGCGGTAGGATTTTCGCCGCTTTTTCAAAAGCATTTGCGGCGAGTTCAGCGCGAATTCTCAAAAAAATTCACAAAATTCAGTGAATTTAAACGCAAATTTAGGCAAAATTTTAGCAAGTAAAAGCGGCGCAAACGCCGTAAAATCAACACAAGGAGCAACAATGCAAAGTTACATTCAACAAGCGCTTTCAGGCGCAAGAATCAGCGCAAAAGGCTACGCGATGGCGGATAAAGACGCCAAATTCAAGGCGTTTTCATTCACTCGCCACCCACTCGGCAGCCGCGACATCCTCATCGAGATAATGTTCGCGGGCATCTGCCACAGCGACATCCACACCGCACGCAGCGAGTGGGGCGCGGCGATTTACCCCATCGTGCCCGGACACGAAATCGCAGGGCGCGTCATCGCCGTGGGCAGCGAAGTTCGCAAGTTTAAAGTCGGCGACTTCGCGGGCGTGGGGTGTATGGTGAATTCGTGCGGGAAGTGCGCCGCGTGCAAGGCTAGTCGCGAGCAGTTTTGCGAGCGCGGGACGATTTTCACCTACAACAGCCACGACCACTTCCACGGCGGCGAACCCACGCACGGCGGATACAGCGACAACCTCGTAGTGAGCGAGGACTTTGCCGTCACAGTGCCTGCAAATGCGCCGCTTGATAAAATCGCCCCGCTTTTGTGCGCGGGCATTACGACTTACTCGCCGCTGAAATTCAGCAAAGTCGGCAAGGGCTCGCGCGTGGGCGTGGCGGGCTTTGGCGGGCTTGGCGTGATGGCGGTGAAATACGCGCTAAAAATGGGCGCGGAGGTTTGCGTTTTTGCGCGAAATAAAAACAAAGAACAAGACGCTTTAAGGCTTGGCGCAAAGGCACTTTACACCACAGACAAGCTAGGCGAAGTGAGCGAGCGTTTCGACCTCATCATCTCCACCATCCCCACCGCCTACGACCCGCTTGCTTATGTGAATTTGCTGGACTTTGGCGGCGAGCTGTGTTTCGTGGGGCTGCCGCCGCACGACGCGATGCCCCAAATCGCCATCGGCTCGCTGGTTTTCAGCGCAAACCGCAGGGTCTATGGCTCGATGATAGGTGGGATGAGGGAGACGCAGGAGATGCTCGATTTTAGCGTTGCGCACGGCATTTACCCTGAAACCGAGCTGATAACGGCGGACAAAATCGACTTGGCTTACGAAAATCTCACAAGCGGCAAGGCGAAATTCCGCTATGTCATTGACACGAAAGCATCGAAATTCTAGCGAATTTTTGGCTTGAATTTGGGCGTAAATTTTTTGCAAAATTTCGTTAAAATTTACGCGAATTTAGGTTAAATTTACGCGAATTTCAAATTTTAAGAAAGGAACAAAAATGAGTGAAAAATTCTCAACTCGCAGAGAAATTCCAAGCGAATTTCTAGGGCAAAAACGCCGTGAATTTTTGGCAAATTCAGCCAAAATCAGCACGGCATTAGGTGCAGTGGCGGCGTTTCCGTCATTGCTAAACGCGGCGAATTCAAGCACAAATTCAGGCTCGAATTCAGCCAAAAATTCACAAAAAGGAGCGACAATGAGCAAAAATTCAGCAAATTCCAAGGCGAATTCAAATTTGAATTCAAACAAAAGCGCAAATTCAGCGACTTTAAACCCAAACGCCACTCGCCCAAGCCCGCAAATCACGCGCACGCAAGATGGCGTGAATTTCATCAAAGTTGGCAACACCGACATTGAGATTTCTCAAATTTGCATCGGCGCGATGAGCTTTGGCAAGGCTGGCACCCTGCACGACTGGACGCTGGACGCCAAAGCGAGCGAGGCTATCATCAAGCACGCCTTGGAGCGCGGGCTGAACTTCTTTGACACCGCGAACATCTACTCGGCGGGCACGAGCGAGGAATACCTCGGCAAGGCTATCAAAAAGCACGCAAAGCGCGAGCAGGTGGTGATTTCGTCCAAAGTCTATTTCAACGAGGGCGTGCTGTCGCGAAAGGCGATTTTACGCGAGATTGACGGCACGCTCAAACGCCTTGGCACCGACTACCTCGACATTTACATCATCCACAGGTTCGATTACACCACGCCCATAGCCGAGACGATGCAGGCACTGCACGATGTGGTGAGGGCTGGCAAGGTGCGCGCGCTGGGGGCGAGTGCGATGTATGGCTATCAATTTGCAAATATGCAGGCTGTGGCGCGCGAGCAAGGCTTGACGCCGTTTAGCATTATGCAAAATCACTACAACCTGCTCTACCGCGAGGACGAGCGCGAGCTTATACCGATATGCGCGCAGCAGAATGTAACTCTGATGCCCTACTCGCCGCTAGCATCAGGCAGGCTGGCTCGCAAAGAGTGGAAAAGCGACACAAAGCGTTCAAAAACCGATAAAACGGCGGCTGGCAAATACGACAAAACCGAAGCGCAGGACAAACTCATAGCCGCGCGCGTGAATGAACTCGCGCAAAAAAAGGGCACTTCGATGAGTGAAATCGCACTGGCGTGGTTGCTGGCGCGGGGTGCTGGCTCGCCCATCATCGGCGCGAACAAAACCAAATACATTGACGAGGCGGTTAAGGCGATGAGCGTGCGGCTGAGTGCGAGCGAAATAGCCTTTTTAGAGGAGCTTTATTTGCCGCACAACATAGTGGGCGCAAACAGCGAGGAGCAAGCCCGCGCTTCGCTTAAAAGTTTGGTGAAATAGTTGAATTTCGTGCTTTTTTGGGCGAAATTTTGGTGTGCTTTGTGAATTTTAGTTTGAATTTGAGCTAAAATTCACGCCTCACGCTGTCATTGCGAGCGGTTTTTGTAAAAAACCGCGTGGCAATCCACACTTGGAAAAGCTGTCGTTCTTGCCATTTTAAAAAGACTTAAAATTTAAAAAGCGTTTCTAAAAATGGTTAAGGTAACAGCTTTTTTGACAATGGATTGCCACGCCTTGACTTGCTCGCGCTCGTCAAGTCTCGCAATGACAGCGTGGGTAAATTTTGCCTTAAAATTCAAAATCCAAAATTTAAAAAGCCCCTTAAAAGAGGTATTTTTGTAGAATTTGTGCCTTTTGGGGGGCGAGGTTTTGCGTGGCGGCGTTGAGCGCAAAAATGGCGTTTTCAAGCCACTCCACAGCCTTTATAATGCTTTCCTGGGCGTTTGTTTCCTTTGGCAATGGGATTTTCAAAACTTCTAAATTTGTCCTTGTGATTTGCGGTTGCGCCGCACCCGTGATAACGCTACTGATGTCCGCAAAAGGCAAGGCGATTTTTAAATACAATTTTTTAACTTTGTTTTCATCAAGTGGCGTTATTACCATTGCATTGCCCGTAATCCAACATTTTGGCTCGGTAAAATTGATAGTTCCGCAAGTCGCGCCCCTGCAAGTCATCGCCACTTCGCTGTTTTCGTGGTTGTATTTGTCATAAAATCCTATAACGCCGTTCGCGCCATAGACTTTGAATTCGCCGCTTTCTTTGATTTCTTTCGCGGTAATGGTTTGGGGCTGATACATTTTGCAAATTTCGCCGAGCTTTATGCGCTCCCAACCTTGTGGCGGTGGGGTTGGCAGGGCGCGGATGAGGGTTTTTAGTGAATTTAAATCAAAATTTGCCTTGCTAAACTCGTCAAATTCGAATTTGGCAAATTCTTGCGTAAATTTTTCAAGCGCGGCGAGAATTTGAGCGATTTGCCCGTCTATGTTTTGGGCATTTCTACTCTCTCTCTCTCTCTCTCTCTCTGGTTCGCACACGCCGCATTTAATCAAAATCGCCTTAATCAGCCGCTGATACTCATCAACGCTCATTCTTATGGTTTGAAATTGTTTTTCGACTTCCTCGCACTCAGCTATGA
>CAVJSG010000075.1:8708-9245 GCA_963651895.1 Campylobacteraceae bacterium | reverse complement strand
CTACCACTCTTTGCGCTGCCCTAACTATCTCATCTTTTGCCCCGTAACTTATAGCCATATTTACGCACAAAAGCGTGCAGTTTTTCGTGGCGTTTTCGGCGTTTTTTATTTTATCCCTTAAATATGGCTTTAAGCGGCTTAAATCGCCTATTGCTCTTAATTTTATATTATTTTCAACGCATTTTTGTAAATTTTCATCCAAAACCTTTTCTAAAAGTTTAAAAATAAAGTCGATTTCATCCTGCGCGCGAGCCCAATTTTCCGTGCTAAACGCAAAGAGCGATAAAGTCGAAATTTGCTCCTCCACGCAAATGCGAATTAAGCGTTCTACTATTTTTACGCCTTGCGTGTAGCCGATTTCTTTCAAAAAGCCATTTTTCAGTGCCCAACGCCTATTTCCATCCATCACGACAGCAAGATGATTTAATTTATTTTTGCTCATTTTAGTCCTTAAAAATTTAAGATTTTTGCCTTTAAAATTTAATAATTTTAGCCCTTTAAATACGCTTTAAAATGCACCTTAAAATGTTTTTTAAC
>CAVJSG010000075.1:1092-8698 GCA_963651895.1 Campylobacteraceae bacterium | reverse complement strand
GCGTAAATTTTACTAATTTAACCCTTAAAATCAAGCAATTTTATAAACTCAAAAAACGCCCTTACACCTTTATCTTGCACCACTTCAAAGGCTGAATTTTTTGCCAAAAAATTTGCCACTTTAAAAAAAGGCGTTAAAAGCTGAATTTTTTCGTTTTTTATGATGAATTTCACATTTCCAAATACGCTAAAAAATAAAAATAGCTCGCAAAAATTTTCACTTTTTTTCAGCTGAAATAAATTCGCCTTGTTTTCAAAAACAAAGGGTATATGGATGATACCTTGCGATAGTGCAAAAAGCATTTCTTTAAAAATTTTAAAATCATTCGCATTTTTTGCCACAACGAGCGAATTTATAATGAAATTTTTAAAATCAAAATTATCATCCTCCAAAAGCCTCATAATGATTTCCAAACCGCCCTCAAAATGCGCTAAAATAGGCTTTTTGTAAAGGTTTTTAAAGTTTATAACACCGCCCTTATTTTCGTAAAGTTCAGCCAAATAAGTAGCCCCCACATCAAGCTCTATCAGGCTTTTGGTAGTAATTTGCTTGTGATTTAGCAGTAGTTCGTAGCGGTTAAAACTTCTTTTGCTTAAAACCCTCATCTCAACAGGCAAAGTCGCGTTAATCAAACTCATAGTTCTTGGCACTTTCTAGCGATTTCAAAGGCTAAATCCACCTTGCTTTGTCGTCCTAAATTTAGCTCAAAATCCCGTGAAATAAGCGTTATGTCGTTGTAATCACTCTCAAAGGCTTGATTTTTCGCACTTGCGATATTTAGACAAATCATAGCCAAATTCTTATCTTTTAGTGAATTTTTTGCGTTTTTTAAGGCATTTTTTTCGTCAAATTCAAGTTTAAAACCGATTTTTTTGCCCTTAAATTCACAATTTTTTAGCAAATCCTTGCTTGGCTTTAAATGCAAATCAAGTCCCTTTTCAAAGTCCGATTTTTTCAGCTTGCCCTTGTGAAAATCCACGCAAAAATCGCCCACAGCCGCGCTCATTATCAAAAAATCGCCGTTTTTATGGGCTTTTAGCAGGGCTTCAAGCTCGTCTATGCTCTCAAAATACTCGCTTTCATAGGGCAAATTTTCAAAACGCACCGAGCTTAAAAGCGTTACGCTAGCCCCAAGTGCGAAAAAGGCGTCTGCTAGGGCTTTTGCCATTTTGCCGCTCGAAAAGTTGCCTATGTAGCGCACTTCATCGATTTTCTCCCTCGTGCCACCGCCCGTTACCACGACTTTTTTGCCCCGCCAAAACTCATCTTTGAAAAGCTCTTTTTTTGTGGCGGCGATGATACTCTCAATGTGCGCCAAGCCCCCTGCCCCAAGCTCGCCGCAGGCTAAATTCTTACAAATAGGCGCGACAATTACCGCGCCATTTTTTCGCAAAAGTTCAAGCGAATTTTGCGTACTAAAATGAGTTAGCATTCTAGGATTTGCCGCTGGGGCTACGATGAGTGGGGCTTTTGCGGCGATTAGGGTTTGGATGAAAAGGTTATCAGCTATACCGCTGGCTAATTTATTTATGGAATTCGCGCTTGCGGGCGCAAACACCACCACATCGCAGTTTTGGCTGAATGCTATGTGATTTTTTTTGCCCGCCCAGCTTTCATTTTGGCTACTCAAAACGCCGTGTGCTAGGGCTTCAAAGCTAAGGTGCGTGGCGAATTTTAACGCACCATCCGATAATAAAACCTTGATTTTAAATCCCTCTTTTTTAAAGGCAGAAATTAGCTCGTAAGCCTTGTAAAAGGCTATACTGCCACTTACGGCGAGTAAAATTGTTTTTCTTTTTTTGGCGCGTTTTTTTAATGAATTTTCGCTTGAAAATTGTGAATTTTCACTCAAATTTTGCAAAATCTCAGCTGTTTTTTGTGAATTTTTAGTCTTTTTAAATTCGCGCGAATTTTCGCTCAAATTCCGTGAATTTTTGTTTAAATTTTCAGCCAAATTTTCGCCGTTAATTTTCGTATTTTTAGCCACTAAATTTTGTGAGCTTTTATCATTTTTTTTGCTTAAATTTTGGGCTGAATTTTGCAAATTTTCAGCTAAAATTTGTGAATTTTTACTCTTTTTCATCTTTTTTCACCCCAAATTTTTGATAAAAATAATCCTTGACTATGCGTTTAGACGCCCTATTTATAAAGAGCGAACCGCTTGGTACATCGACATTTACGCAGCTTCCAGCAGCGATGATGACATTATCCGCCACGCTCACAGGCGCGATGAGCTGGGTATCTGAGCCCACAAAGACATTTTTACCTATGGTAGTGCGGTGCTTTGCGAGCCCATCATAGTTGCAAGTGATGGTGCCGCAGCCTATGTTTGAGCCCTCGCCTACCTCGCAATCCCCTAAATAGCTTAAATGCCCCGCCTTGACACCCGATAAAATGGCGTTTTTGCACTCCACGAAGTTGCCTATGTGTGAATTTTCAAGCACGCACTTGGGGCGCAGGTGTGCCAAAGGTCCTACATCCGAGCCTTGCACCCTGCTTTGCTCGATGACGCTCATTGCCTTTATGTGTGAATTTTTGATTTCGCTATCCCTTACAATGCTTGATTTTTCGATGATGGAGCTTTCAATCACGCTCGCACCCTCGATTCTCACGCCCTCGTAAATCTCACACTCGCCGCGAAACACTGCCTCAGGGCTTATGAAGCTAGTTTGTGGAGCGTGAAATACCACACCCTCGCGCATTAAGCCCTCTTTTATCTCATCTTGCATTAAATTTTCGGCTTTTGCAAGCTCTATTTTATCATTTACGCCCATAAATTCACGCTCGCTTACAAAAAAAGGCATCGCAAGCTCGCCCTGCTCACACGCTAAACTCACAATATCCGTTAAATAGTATTCCCCAGCCACGTTATCGTTGCTTATACGCGGTAAAAGCGTGCTTAAAAGGCTACTGCTTATGGCATAAAACCCGCTGTTGCACACTTTGATAGCCTTTTGGCTCTCATTTGCGTCTTTAAATTCAACGATTTTTTGAATTTTATTCTCACTAATTACCACTCGTCCGTAGTTTTTGGGATTTTCGCTTTCAAAAACCGCCACCACTAAATTCGCCCTATTTTCAAGCATTTTTGACAAGGACTCAGCCTTGATTAAGGGCATATCGCCGCATAAAATGATGATTTTATCGTGTTTTGGGGCGTATCCTTTAAGCGCACCAGCCGTGCCCGGAAACTCAGCGTGATTTTGTATCAAAGTTCGCACCTGTGGAAACTGCGCGTGAATTTCAGCCTCAACTTGCTCTTTTTGATGATAAAGCACCACGCTCACATCATCGCTCACGCGCAAGGCTTGTTTAATGATATGCGCTATCATAGTTTTGCCGCAAATTTTTTGCAGCACCTTTGGCGTGGCACTTTTCATCCTCGTGCCAAGCCCCGCCGCTAAAATCACCACCGAAACGCCGTTTTTATCACACTTCATCGCCATTTTGCCCTTAAAAATTTAGGGATATTTTAGCATTTATTGATTAAAATCTCACAATTATGGGATAGAATTTTGATTTAAAAAGGGTTAATGAAAATTTGGATACGATACTTTCATAAAATTTCTAAAATAAATGGAATAAAAATGCAAATCCTTCGCAAAGAAAAGGCTGAAATCGCCAAATTTTTTACCTTATAAATTAACGCCTTTTAATAAAATTAAACTGCAATTTAAAATTGATAAAATCAAGCGCTTTTCACACCCTTACAATTTAAAAAATTCACGCAAATTTACAAAAGAATCTACATAAACTCTATAAGAATTTATAAAGTGCAAATTTCCACGAAAATTTAATAAAAAATTCACACCTTTTTCGGCATCACCATCATATTCACATACCGCCCTTCAAAATTTGGCTCTTTTTCGCGGCTTGCCTTGTCCTCGATGCTTTGCCAAATTTTTTCAAGCAACTCCGCGCCGGCTTTGGGATTTTGCATCTCGCGCCCCTTTAAAAACACGCGAAATTTCACAAATTTGCCCTGTTCTAAAAACTCCAAAGCGTGGCGCACCTTGTAGTTTATGTCGTTTTGGGCGATTTTGATGGAGAGTTTGATTTCCTTTATGTCGATGGTTTTTTGCTTTTTGCGCGCCTCTTTTTGCTTTTTTTCCTGCTGATAGCGGAATTTGCCAAAGTCCATCACCTTCGCCACCGGCGGCACGGCATCTGCGGCGATGAGCACCAAATCAAGCCCCCTTTGCGCCGCGATTGCAAGCGCCTCATCGCGCCTGAGTATCCCCAAAGCCTCGCCGTTTTCGCCTATGCAGCGAAGCTCCCTCGCTCGTATCTCTTCGTTGAGCAGCACTTCTTTTTTACTCAAAAATGCACCTCATCTAGTTTCTCCCTTACAAAGTCGTAAAACCCTTG
Organism: Campylobacteraceae bacterium; assembly: GCA_963651895.1. Classification (GTDB taxonomy): domain Bacteria; phylum Campylobacterota; class Campylobacteria; order Campylobacterales; family Campylobacteraceae; genus Campylobacter_D. Next base: position 4,330 of record CAVJSG010000075.1, on the reverse strand, counting down.
CAGTGAAAGGTTTTGCTGTGTTTTAGCCCTGCGGTCGCGCAAGGCAACGCTGTTTGTGGCAACTTCCGCATCGCCAAGCACAATGATAGCGGGCAGCTTCGCCTGCTCGGCGGTGCGAATTTTCTTGCTTAAACTCTCGTTTTTATCATAAATTTCACTATCTACGCCCATATTTAGCAAATCTTTGTGAATTTTTCGCGCAAATTCAGCGTGATTTTCGCCAATGGGCACTATGCCAACTTGCGTGGGGGCTATGAAAAATGGGAACTCCCCAGCGCAATGCTCCGTCAAAATGCCTATAAAACGCTCGAAACTTCCCAAAATCGCCCTGTGAAGCATTACCGGGCGGGCTTTGGTGTTCTCACTCGTGGTGTATTCAAGCTCAAAGCGTTCGGGTAAATTAAAATCCACCTGTATAGTGCCGCACTGCCACTTTCGCCGCAGGGCGTCTGTGATTTTAATGTCAATTTTAGGACCATAAAAAGCCCCGCCGCCCTCGTCTATGCCGTATTTTAAGCCTTGCTCGTCCAAAGCTTCTTTTAAAGCCCTTGTCGCCGCGTCCCAAATTTCATCTCCGCCTATGGCTTTTTCGGGCTTTGTGGAGATTTCCATTTCGTATTCAAAGTCAAAGGCGCGCATTAAGGAATTCACAAAATCCAAAATTTCAAGCACTAGCCCTTTTATCTGCCCTTGCGTGCAAAAAATGTGCGCGTCATCTTGGGTGAATTCACGCACGCGAAACAGCCCGTGCAGCACGCCACTTTTTTCGTGGCGATGCACCACGCCATACTCAAAGAATTTCAGCGGCAAATCGCGGTAGCTGCGCACTTCGCTTTGATAAATTTTGATGTGCCCCACGCAGTTCATAGGCTTTATGCCATACTCGACCTCGTCAATGCGCGTAAAATACATATTTTCCTTGTAGTTCGCGTAGTGCCCGCTGATTTTCCAAGCCTCAGCTTTTAGGATTTCAGGACCCCTCACAGGCTCGTAACCGCGAATTCTATGGACTTTATACAAAATGTGTTCGAGTTTTGAGCGCATTCTCGCACCCGCACTAAGCCACAGCGGCAGCCCGCCGCCGATTTGCTCATCAAAATGAAAGAGTTTAAGCTGCGCCCCAAGCTTGCGGTGGTCGCGCTTTTTGGCTTCCTCTAAAATTCGCAAATGCTCTTTCAAACTTTCCTTGTCCGCAAACGCCGTGCCGTAAATGCGCGTGAGCATTTCGCGCTTTTCATCGCCCCCCAAATAAGCCCCCGCAATGCGCGTGAGCTTGAAAAACTGCAAGAAACGCGTGTTTGGCAGGTGCGGACCGCGACACAAGTCCTCAAAATCGCCCTGCCTATAAATGCCGACTTTGCCGCTTGGAATGCGTAGCAAAACCTCTTGCTTTAAATCATCGTCTTTGAATTTGGCTACCGCCTCGGCTTTGTCGATTTCATAACGCTGAATTTCTAGCTTTTGCGCGGCAAATTCTTTCATTTTTGCCTCGATTTTGGGCAAATCGTCCTCGGTTATTTTTGGGGAATTCGCTGAATTTTCGGGGTTTGTGGAGTTTTTGGCGGCTGAATTTGCTGAATTTTGGGCATTTTCAGGGCTAGAATTCACGCGAAAATCATAATAAAACCCATCCTCGATGACAGGACCCACGAAAAATTTCGCCTCAGGGTAAAGTGCCTTAATCGCCTGTGCCATAAGGTGCGCACAGCTGTGGCGCAGCACTTCTAGGCACTCGGGCGAGCCATCAAAGTAGATGGGGGTGAATTTCTGCGGCGCGGTTTGTGAATTTTCTTGCAAATTCGCTGAATTTTGCGGATTTTCTTGGATTTTTGAGCCTTGTGCGGCATTTTCAGCTTGGGCTGAATTTGCAAAATTTCCCCCAAAATTCGCCGAATTTTGTGAATTTTTCTGTAAATTTGCTGAATTTTCTTGCAAATTTGCGGAATTTTGCGCGTTTAAAGCCACACTTTGCGTGTCGTAAATGACGCCCTGCGCGTCCTTGTAGGCGATGAGCTCTTTCAGTGTCGTGCCTTTCGTGGTGTTTTCAAAATCGTCCTTTCGTAAAATTTTCGTGTAATTTTAGCCAAAATGCTTAATGCTTCCTAAAATTCTAGCACAATTTCGGCAAAAATGCGGAAATTTTTAACGAAATTTAGCCAAATTTGGCGAAATTTGTGGCAAAGGGCGAATTTTTCTAGTATAATGGCGGCAAAAATTTAAGGAAAAATGTGCCAAAAAGCATTTGTATCATCCCCGCACGAGGCGGCAGTAAGCGTATCCCGCGCAAGAATTTAGCGGACTTTGTGGGTAAGCCCTTAATCGCGCATAGCATAGAAAACGCCCTAAATTCAGGGGTTTTTGACGAAGTCGTAGTTTCTACTGACGATGATGAAATCGCGGCTGTGGCGCGTGAATTTGGTGCTAAAACGCCCTTTATGCGCCCCAAAGAGTTAAGCGATGATTATAGCTCGTCAAGTGCCGTGATAACGCACGCGGTGCGGTATTTGGGCGAGCTAGGTTTTGATTTTAGCAGTGTTTGCTGCCTTTATGCTACCGCCCCGCTCATAAATGGCAGGATTTTAAAGCAAGCCTACGCTAAATTTTGCGAGCAAAAATGCGAGTTTTTGTTTAGCGCGTGTGCCTTTGGTGCACCTATACAAAGGGCGTTTGCGCTTGATAGCAACAAAAGGGTGCAAATGTTTGATGAGGGCAAATATAGTGCGCGAAGTCAGGATTTAACGCCTGCCTATCACGATGCGGGGGCGTTTTATTTTGGCACAAAAGCTGCGTGGCTTGCTGAGAAAATGCTTTTTAAGCCCTATGCCGCCGCATTTTTGTTGCCCCCAAATTTAGTGTGCGACATAGACACGCGAGAGGATTTAGAGTGGGCGAGGATGCTTTATGAGCTAAATTCGCGGCGTTTGCAAGGTTAAATTTATTGTGGTGTTTTTTCAAAAAAAGTATTGAATTTATTTTAAGCGTCATTGCGGGCAAATTTGCAAGGGTTTGCGAAACATAGCCATTACGCGACAAAGTCGCGTTTTTAAGCACGAATTCATATTAAAAACGCACGGAGTGTGTAGTGGATGTTTCAACTTTACAATGCAAAGTCTCGCAATGATGAATTTCTCACAAATCCAAACTTAAAAATTTAACGAGATTTTAAAATTTAACGCCATTTCAACCCCAAAAATCCACTGCATTCCAAACCCACAAAAAACCAAAGCCCAAATTTTTT
>CAVJSG010000075.1:0-1082 GCA_963651895.1 Campylobacteraceae bacterium | reverse complement strand
AAATTCAGGCTTTGGCTTGGTAAATTTAGGCTAAATTTTTGGTAAATTTACTATAAATTCAGCCTTTAACCCACTAAATTTAAGTTAAATCTAGCCCAAATCCACGCTCAAAATTTTAAAATTCAAGCGTGGGTTTGGTGATTAAATTTCGCGCGTAGGGGCGAATTTAGAATTTAAGAGCGCGAATTTAGAATTTAAAGGCGCAAATTTAGAATTTAAAGGTTACGCCCAGCATAATTTGGCTAAAATCATCAGGCTCGACCTTAGTGGCTGTGGCGCCCGTCTGAAAGGTCTTTTCGCGCAAATTCGAGTCAAAATAGCGGAATTTCGCCTCCACCTCCAAAAAGTCGGTGATATCGTAATCCACGCCGACATTTGCCCCAAAGCCGTAGTCGCTTTCGTTGCCGTAAAGCCCATCGCTGCTAGCCCAATTGTAGCCCATACTAAGCCCCGCGAAAACGCTAAATTCAGGCAGGAAGTGGAAGTGATAGTCCGCGTTAAAGCTTGCTATATCGTAGCTCAGCTTGCCTGCGAACGCGTCAGCCTTGCTAGAAGCGGCTCTTAGATAGTCCAAATACGCTTTAAGCCCGTGCTGCTCGGTGAAGTTGTGCTCATAGCCTAGCTTTGCACCGTAGCTTAGGGCGTTGAAGCGGGTTTCGCCATCGCCTATCTCGTTTTCTAGCCAAATGCCGCCCGTTTGTGCCAGCGTGTCTTTGCTCACCGAAGTGAAGCCGTAGCCGCCGCTAACGCCCACAAAAAAGCCGTTCGCAAAGACACTTGCGACCGCCAAACTCACGCCTAAAAGAACTTTTTTGAGCATTTTGCCCTCCTTAAAAGAAAATTTACGCCGTAATTTTACAATTTTTGTGTGAAGCGAGTGTGAAGTTTTTTGTGGTTTGTGGAGAAATTTTTTCATTTGTGGGTTTGGGGGAATTTATTTGTAAAAAATTGTTAAAAATAGGGCTTTTTATAAAAAAATTCGCATTTTGTGGGCGAAAATGGCGGATTGTTAAATTTTTATGCTACAATGCGTTTTTTGTTTGGCTTTTTGGCGGTTTGCTTTTGATTTGCTAGGCTTGCGA
>CAVJSG010000074.1:3298-9285 GCA_963651895.1 Campylobacteraceae bacterium | reverse complement strand
TAGAATTTTTAGCACAAATTTTTGCAAATCTTTACAAAAATTTACCCCAAATTTAAAATTTAAGTTTTCTATAAGCAAAATTATAAACTTTTGTGCTATAATTTTCTCGCTAATTCAATCTTAAAGAAGGAGAGACTATGAAGTTAGTTAAACTCAGCTTAGTTGCCGCGCTCGCGGCTGGTTCGTTTAGCGTGCTTGAAGCGGCTAAACCCTTAGAGGACGCCATCAAAAATGTTCAGCTTGGTGGCTTTATGTGGTATCGCTACGATACAGGGCGTTTCAAGGACAAAAACCTAAACCTTGACGCAGGCGGTATCAACTACCCCCAAACTCACCGCTACCGCGTGGGCTTGACGGCTAATGTGGATTTGGGCGAGGGTTTCAGGGCTGTGGGTATGTTTCTTTACAACAATCACCACAACCATAGCTTTGCAAACAACTATGGTCCCGCGAATACAAATCCTTGGCCAAACGATAGAGCCGATATCAACACCCCATTCTGGCTAAAACAAGCCTACATTCAGTATAACAACGCTGATGCGGGGCTTAGCATTAGTTTGGGACGCCAAAACCTAAACACCATCTGGACAGATGACTTTGCGGGTATGATGGCGAAAATCACCCTACGCCCTACTGATGAGGTAAGCGTAAATGTCTTTGGCGTGGATAGCTTCCAAAACCTAGCCGATGACTCGATAAGGTTTGCTTACTACAATCAAACCTTCGGCGGAACAAACCTTGACAACAGGCTCTATAAAGAAAACCTTTATGGTGCTAATGTCTTGGGAAATTTCGGACCCTTAAAGGCTGAAATTTGGGGTGCTCACTGGGACAAAACCGCTACGCTTTATGCCTTGAAGCTGGACTTTGACTTGGGCGTTTTCAGGGTGCACGCAAACTACCTTGGAAACAGCATTGACGGCGTGTTTAAAAGCGACACAACGCTTGGCGACAATATGGGCAACGGCAACCTAGCGAATTTAAAGCTAGCCTTGAAGGTAGCGGACTTTGACGCAAATGTGGGCGGCATTTACTTTGGTGCGAAGGATAAATTCACCATCAACACCATCGAGGAACCTTTTGGTAACGACAGCGACCTTTACATAGGTAGCGAAATTTTCTATCAACAAGGCTCCTGGGCTGGCTTGTCCTACGGACAAAACGCCTACGGCTATGTGGGTGTGGGCTATACCTTCCCCGCTCAAATACACTTTGGGCTAAGAGGCGTCTTTGGTGCTACTATGAATGATAGTGCTAAAAAGACTATCGGCGGTGTGGCAGCCTCTACCACTGACTATACCGACCACGCTAAAAACGGCGGCGGCACAAAGATGGAAGGCGTAGCTGAAATCAGCTGGCAAGCCACTCGTGGGCTGAATTTCCTAGCCTACTACTCATACTTGCACACCTCAGCTGACAACGGCAAGCTAGAAAGCGGCACCGAGGCAGGCGGCGATGCAGTGTATAGCAAGGTAAATAGCGCGAAAAACACCGTGCGCTTCCAAGCTAAGTATGTGTTTTAGGGCGTAACTGCTCGTTATTATTTTACGCTTTAAAAAAAGCGTGAAAACTAGGGCAACCTAAAAAAGCCCCCTCCCTTGCGGAGGGGGTTCGGGGGTGGGTTTTGAAAAAGACCCGCCCTTTTTTTATGGGTAAAATTTGGGGATAAAATTCGAGCGAAGTTTGAATTTGCCTTAAAGTCTCAGCAAAATTCTAAAATTCAAATAATCTTTACTCTTTAAAAATGCTTAAAATTCAAAAACGCCCAAAAAGCCTTTCGCCGAATTCAAAAAGCAAATTTTGAAACGCTTAAAATTCAAAAAAATTCTATTGCTTAAAAGGCGAGCTTTTGGCTTTGGGGTCCTCTGCAAAGGGCTGTATCTCAAAGTCCGGCACGAGCTGAGTTGAGGGCATCTTGGTGCCGCCGCCTGATGACTGCCCGGACAGGCTACCCTGCTTGCGTTTGCAAAGCTGGTCTATGTATGAGTCTGAATTTCCGCAAGGCTCCGCCGCGCAAAGCACGCCGCCACAAAGCCCCAAAAGCACCGCCACGCTGATTTTACTTACTTTCATCGCGCCCTCCTTATCACAAAACACTATGATAGCACACAAAACATAACTTTCGCCCCCAAAGGCAAATTTTTGAGAATTTTTGGCTTTTAAAATATCATTGCGATACAAAATAGCTTTAAATTCCCTTGCAAATACGCACTCCGCCCAAAAAATTTCAAATTCCACTCAAAAAATTCACGCTTTTAAATTCCCACGCGCAACAAATTCCAAAACTCCGCCAAAATCCCAAAAAATTCCAAACCCCTACTCAAATTTCTCGCCAAGCTCGTTAAGCTCATTTTGCAACGCGATGGTTTCTTTTAAAATTCTAGCAATCTCCACGAAGTGTTCAAGCTCGGCTTGGCTTAAAGCCTTGCCTACTCGGTATTTGAGCCATTGTTTTAGCACCAAGTAGCCGCCTATGCTGTATCCCCACACGCCCTCACTCACGCCAAGCACTTGTAAATCGCGGTTTAAGATGATAGCATCACCCACAAATCTCGCCTTTTCGCTCATCCTTTCTAGCACAAAATTCGTGTTGTTTTTGTCGGCATTTTGGCGAAATTCAAGCCTTATGCCCCCATTTGGCGCACTCTCACGCCCCAAATGCAGGCGCAAAAGCCGCTGCCCAAGCTGCTCGAACGCGTCAAATTCATCCGCGCTCACGCTAAAATTCACGCGCGCAAAGCCTATTTTAAGATACTCCAAATACCGCTCGCGGTAGCGCGGCGCATAAAGCCTAGCGTAGATATAGGCTAAAATCTGCTCGGGCGTTTTGCCTCGCAGCAGCTTGCTCGCGCCCTTAAATTCAGCGAATTCTCGCGTGAAATTTGGCACGGCTTCTTGTTTTTCAAGGCTTTGCTCGTGTTTGTAGATATAAAGCGGAGCTATGTAGGTTTCAGTGCCCGTTTTTGCGCCGCCAAATTTAATGTCGGCAAGTGAATTTACAACCAAACCATAATTTGCCTCGGGGCTTAAACGCACCTTTGGAAAGCACAATCCCAAATTTTCGCCACCCAAAAAATGCCGCATTGTTTCAAATCGTGGATAGCCACAAAAACCGCCTGTCTTGCCACTCGTAAAAATATAGCGCATATCAAAAGGACGATAAAAATATGGCAGAATTTTTGATAAATTTGCCGACTGAAAAGCCCCTTGCGGAGTAGAGTTTGCCAAAGATAAAGCCCTCTCCCTTGCGAAAGTGGCGTTATCCAAAGATAAAGCCCCCTCCCTTGCGGAGGGGGTTTGGGGGAGGGTAAATTTATAGAGAAATCTCTAAATTTAGAAGGCAACGCCCCAAATTTGTCATTCTGAGCCTTGCGAATGCAAGGCGAAAAATCCATAAAAAATTTAAAGTTGCCTTTAATTTTTTGTGGATACTTCGCTGCGCTCAGTATGACAAATTCACGCTTGCGCGTGAATTTACCCTCCCCAAACCCCCTCCGCAAGGGAGGGGGCTTAAAGGTTGCCGCAAACCAAAATCATTCGTCATTGCCAAGTTATTTATCATAAAATCAAAAGAGGTTCAAATTTCAAAATTTTAAATTCAAGCTACTGCAAATAAATAGTAGCAAAAAGCAGTCAAACAAATTTCAATCCACGAAAAAAATTCAACCACAAAAAAAGCCTCGTTTCTTGTCGGGGCGAAACTGCCTTAACAAAAAACGAGGCTTTAAGAAAGGAAAACCTACACAAACTACTGCTACGCTTAAAAAAGCGGCTTGATTTGAGTTTTTATCGCTCCATTTTAACGCGACAAAGTCGCGTAGTGGATTTGCGCTGGCGCGAGTCGGCGCTTCGCGCAGACGCTTCGGCTTGACAAAGTCAAGCCTCGCAATGACGAACCCACCCCCGTAAGCCTCTCCGCAAGGGAGGGGGGCTTTAAAGGTTACCCAAAATTTCAAGCCGCCTTAAAAAAGCTTTAAAAAGCCAAAAAGCCCAAAAAAGTAGCCCCGCCAAAGGCTAGGCTACTTTTAAGAAGCCCAAAAAGCCCCGAAGCTTATTGCAGTAGCTGCAAGACATACTGAGTCGAAGCGTTTGCTTGGGCGAGGGCGTAGGCGCCGCTTTGAGCCAAAATGCTTGCTTTGGAGTAGTTTGAACTCTCGCTAGCAAAATCCACATCGCGGATGACGCTCTCAGCAGACTTTAAATTCACCTGTGTTGTGGTGATGTTGTTGAGGGTAGCGTCTATTTGTTGCGATGCGGCACCTATGTCGGCGCGGATTTGGTCGACATTTAAGATAGCCGTTTCGGCTATGTCGATGACAGCCATAGCACCTTTAAGCGTAGTAACGCCAGCAGTGGCATTTACTAGCTGCAAGTGAGATACGGCGCTATTAGCGGAGGCGTGGGCTAGGGATGTTTTAAAGCTGTTCCACTGCCCATCGACTGTGTAGGCGATGACGGTGAAAGAATTTGAATACATATAAGCCTTATCAATCAGCTGGTCCAAATTACTAAACTGCCCCGCACCTGTGCCCCAAGCCGCAAAGCCCTCGGCGGTAGATAAGGCGTTAGCAGCGAAACCAAAGATACCCGATATACCAGCTGAATTTATTTGTATGCCAAAGCGGTCGCCGTTCATACCAAGGGCATCTTGCTGATAAGCGGTGATTTGCTGCTTGGTCTCGCGTAGGGACATAGAGTATTGCGAGGTGGTGCTAGCCCCTGCAAAGCCTATGGCATCAGCTCCGGTAAAGGCGGTGTTACCACCTGAGAGCAATATGTCTGTGCCGCTGTTTTTCACCAGCGACAAGCGACCAAAGTTGCTATACATAGTAGAGGCTATGCCAGAGCCTGTGCCTATGTGCCCTGAGATATACACAGCACGACCGTCTGTGCTGGTAAGCACTAGGTGGTTGTTCGCGTCCATACTAGCCTGCACGCCTGTGGTGTCTTTGACGGCGTTGATGGCATTTACCAGCGCGCCGTTTTGGTCGTTAGTTTGGTAAGCCACTTGCCCTATAAGCACGCCGTTTATGGCGAAGGCAGCGCTGGTGTTACCAGCCTGCACAGCAAAGACTCCTGTGGTGGTGATGTTGTAAGAAGCACGCACGCCCGTAGTGCCTGAAACGCGGTTGATTTCCTCAGCCAAAGCACCAAGCCCTGTATTTACAGAGTAGGATATCTTGACATTAGAGAACTTAAAGTCCTCGATGCCATTATACTGCTTGATGGTGAGCTGCACTTCTGATGAGGCTGTGATTTTCGCCCCTGTCTCAAAGCGAGTAACGCCGATTTTGGAGCTTTGAGTCGAACCGATGGTGGTCTTAACGGTGATGTTAGACCTGTCGCCGATTTGAAACTCTTGGTTAGAAAAACCGCCTGAGAGGAGGTTTTTGCCGTTAAAGCTCGTGGAGTTGGCGATATTATCAAGCTCTTCCATAAGGCGCAAAATGTCAGCTTGAAGCATATTTCTAGTCTTCGTGCTTTGACCATCTTGTGCCGCGCTGATGGCTTTTTGCTTGATTTGGTCCAAGATGTTGCTTTGCTCTTCTATGGCTTTATCCGCCGTTAGAAGCACAGAGTTTGCTTGGTTGCCGTTGTCAATCGCTTGACCTAAGGCTGAGGCTTGGGTTTTGAGCTGATTAGCGATAGCCAGACCAGACGCGTTGTCCTTGGCTGCGTTAATTTTAAGCCCGGTGGATAACCTTTCGAGCGATTTGCTCAGGTTACTACTGTTGTTGGTATTCGCCACGGTCGCATTTAACGCCGCGACATTTGTAACAATGCGCATTCCTCCTGCCATTGTAAATCCTTTTGAGTAAATTTCAACGAGTTTCCATCTCGTTGATATGAACTATATCGAATAAAAATTTGAAAAGTTTATAGGGTTTTTTGAGAATTTTTTGGGAAATTTTTGCGGGGGAATTTTTTTTTGGGGGCTGAATTTTTTGGGGAATTTTTGGGAGGGTTTTGGGGGTTTAAAATTTGGG
>CAVJSG010000074.1:0-3288 GCA_963651895.1 Campylobacteraceae bacterium | reverse complement strand
GGGTTTTTTTGGGGGTTTGCGTTTTTTTTTTTTTTTTGGTTTGGGGAATTTTTGGGCTTTGTGGGTGTGGAATTTTGGGTTTGGAAACGAATTTTTGGGGCGGGATTTTGGGGTTTTTGGGTTTTAAAATTTGGGAAATTTGGGGTGTGGGGCGAATTTTTGGGGAATTCGTCATTGCGAGGCTTGACGAAGTCAAGGCGTGGCAATCCACTGCCAAAAAAGCTGTTGCCTTAACCATTTTTAGAAATGCTTTTTAAATTTACGCCTTTTTTAAAATGGTAAAGACAACAGCCGTTTAAACAATGGATTGCCACGCTTCGCGCAGTTGCGCTCGCTCGCAATGACGAATTTTGGGCGAATTTCACGCTAAAAATTCACAAATTTGCCAAAACAAAAGCCGCTAACTCGGGCTGACGATTGTGGATGAGAAAGGCATTTTCGTGGGCGTGGGCTAAACCGACTAGTTTGCCAAGCCCACGAAAATGCCTTTATCGCCGCAAGCTAAGCCCGCTAACCACGACAGCCCAAAGTAAATTCAATCCCAAAAATCTCAAAAATTCACGCCAAATTCAACCCCAAAGCCAAAATTTCACGCCTAAAACCCAAATTTAAAGCAATTTTACACCGAATTTAAACCGGCATTACCCTTATATTTGGGCTTAGTTCCTCTTGTAAAATCGTCTCTATGGCGTATAGCGTGGCACCTGAGCCGCTCGCACAGCCGCTGCACGCGCCAAGATAGCGGATATACACATCCACGAAGCCATTTTCAGCCTTTTGAATGTCGATAACCTCCATATCGCCGCCATCGCTTTGAAGCATAGCACGCACTTCCTTATCTAGCACCGCCTCGACAGCTTTAAGCTGCCCTACCATAGTCATCTCATCAAAGCTCACATCGGCTTTTGCGGCGTTTGCGATGCGCTCTTTGTCCATTTCAGCGCGGGTTTGTGCGAGTATATCCACGAGGTAGTAGTCGCGCTTTTCGTGTCCGCCCGGCTTCACGCAGGACTTGCAAAACGCGCCTGCTTTGGTGTATTGCGTGATTTCCTCCACAGAGTGCAAGTCGTTTAGGCGGATGACTTCTTTTATCGTGCCAAGGCTCACGCGCGCGCACTCGCACACGATGATGGTGTCCTCAAAGCTTGCCGCGTCTATGCCCTTATACTGCGCGGCGGCTTGCTTTATGACATCATAAGCCATCACCGAGCAGTGCATCTTTTGCGGCGGCACGGCGGGGGTTTCTGGGTCATCGCGCATAGCAAATTCCACATCCAAATTTGTGATTTTCACCGCCTCATCCACGCTTTTTCCTATGCAAAGTGCTGCCATCGTGTCGCTGCTAGCGATTGCCGTGCCACAGCCAAAGCTCTTAAATTTAGCATCCTTAATGACATTTGTCGCCTCATCGACTAGCCAGTAAAGCCTCACGGCATCTCCGCAGCTTTCAGCCCCGTAATCCGCCACGATGAGCTTCGTGCCTGTGCGTGCCGCGTCCTCCTCGGTGAGTTCGCCCATATATTTTGGGTGATTCATCGCGTTTTGCACCTTTTGGGAGTATTCGTCCCAAATGGAGCCGCCTATTAAGCTATGTTTGCCCATTTTTTATCCTTTCTAATGTCCATTTGGCGCATAAGCATAAGTGCTTGAAATGCCCCGAAGCCTTGCCACAGCGCGTTTTATCTGCTCTATGGCGTAGTCGATTTCGCCCTCTGTGTTAAAGCGAGACAGCGAAAGCCGCAAAGCCGTGTGCGCCAAATCATCTTGCGAGCCTATGGCTTCTAGCACAGGGTTGCTTTCTAAATCCTCGCTAGCGCAAGCAGAACCCGTGCTAGCGGCTATGCCGTTTTGGTTTAAATCCCACAGCATAGCCTCGCCCTCGACTCCGCGAATGCTTGCGAGTATCGTGTTTGGCACGCGTTTTGCGCGGCTTGCCACCACGCTAGTATCAGGCAGTGCCAAAATGGCGTCTTCAAGCTTGTCGCGAAGCCTGCGGATGTGATTATCCTCGAAATCAAGCATTAAATTCGCTAGCCGCAAAGCCTCGCCCATACTGACGATACCTGCGACATTTAGCGTGCCGCTGCGCCGTCCGCTCATCTGCGCTCCGCCGTGCAAAAGTGGGGTTAAATTTAAGCCGCGTTTGATGAAAAGTCCGCCCACGCCTTTTGCCCCGTGGAATTTATGCGCTGAAAAGCTGGCAAAATCAACATTTGCGGCTTGAAAATTCACCTTGATTTTCCCCACAGCCTGAGTCGCATCCGTGTGAAAAAGTGCGCCAAATTCGTGCGCGATGTCCGCCATTTCAGCCACAGGGAAAATCGCGCCCGTTTCGTTGTTCGCCCACATAATGCTTACAAGGGCGGTTTTGTGTGAAATCGCCTGTTTTAAGTCCTCCGCGCTGCATAGCCCCTCGCTGTTTATGGGTAAATCGATGATTTTAGCCCCAAGCTTTTTTAAAAAGTAGGCTGCTGCGCTAACTGCGGGGTGTTCTACGCCTGAGATGATGATTTCATCGCGCTCGCCGTCTTTAATGTAGTCGAAATGCACGCTTTTTAGCACCCAGTTTATGCTCTCAGTGGCACAGGAAGTGATGATGATGTCATCGCTTTCGTGCGCGCCCAAGCCCGCGTAGAGCTTGTCCATAGCCTCTCGTAGCGGCGCGTGCGTGGCACTGCCCCACTGGTGCAGGCTGTTTGGGTTGCCGTATTTGTCGCACAAAAAGGGCTTCATCAGCTCGAAAGCCTGTGGGTCGAGCATAGTCGTGGCGTTGTTGTCTAAATATACTTGCATTTTTTACCTCGTAAAAACGGCTTTGTCCCTTGGCTGCCTTCGCGGGAGTTTGAAAAAATCGCACTTCGGCAGGTTTTATTACCTAGCCTCGCGCGATTTTTTCGGCACAACCCACGAATTCAGCACAAGGGACAAAGCCTTATCGTCTTTTGTTTAAATTCTTGTAATTTCGCTTTAAAAAATCGCCTCGCAATAATCCGCCTTGTCATCTTTCGTTCAAATTCTCGCAATTTCGCATTTCTTTCGTCCAAAACGCGTTTCGAGCGTGAATTTTTCGGCATTTCGTAAGAAATTTACTAAAATTCGCAAATTCACGCAAATTCTACCCAAATTTTCTTAATAAGATTCATTTTATCTTTTTTAATTTCGCCAAAATGATAACACAAATTTTTAAAAATTCGCCAAATTTTGCAAATTTTCCTTAAATTTGACACCTTGCATTAAAAAATTTAGCTGTTTTCTAAAAAGTGTTGAAAATTTAAATCCAAAAAACTC
>CAVJSG010000073.1:4074-9369 GCA_963651895.1 Campylobacteraceae bacterium | reverse complement strand
GCTAGTTGTGCTTTCGGTATCTACACCAAATGCCACGCTATTGATAATACACAAAGTTGCTATAATGTATAAAAATTTTCTAATCATTTTCTATGTTTCCTTTTAAAATTTTGTTTATGGCTTTTAAAATTTTTCGTATTTTTACCATTCTCATTTACCTTTATTTTTTAAATTTTTAATCCCTTTCAAGCTACCATTTCATAGAGCTTACAAACACATTCTTGCATTTGTTATATAATTTCGAAATAAACCCTTTTTTGTTAGTTTTGTTTAGGATACCACTTTGGTGAATTGTTTTGCAAAGGCGAACCCTCAAACATTTTGTCAAATTCTTTAACCTTGCTGACATCCCAGCTGTCTAAATTTTGATTAAACGCTGTGGTATTTTCAAACATATGAGCCATATCCTCCACATTTGAAGTATTCCATTTATCCAAAGGTTGATTAAAATTCGGCAAACAAAAAACATATAAGCCATATTTTTTAACCTTTGACACATTCCACGAGCTTATATCAGTGTTGAAATTTTTCAACAAATGCGAACATACTGCTCATATTTTCGACATTTAAAATGTCCCAGCTTTCTATACTACTTAAAATCTGTGCATTTTTTAGAGGCACTCATATTAGTGACATAGCGAGTGTCTATGTCGTCGAGCTTTATGTCGGTTTCCTTGAAAGATATGCTATCTTTCTCCCAAGTTTCCTTAAAAAGTAGGTTTGTCAACTCTTCTGTTATGCGTGGTGTGTATTTTGGCATTTTATTCCTTTTTATTTAGTTTCTGTTTAAAATCTGCCAAAAGCATATAAGCGTGAAAATAACAATAAAACATACAGCATAACAACTAAAAAAATATCGAATGTATAATACCTATTTCATTAGTCAATTTTTATCCTTTGTTTTTTGAAATTATAGCATTGTTTTGCCAAATTTTTTACCTAGAATTCAAAAAATTTTCGCCTTTTTGCCCAAATGCTGAATTTATCCAAAAAATAATGCTATAATTTGCCAAAAATTTAGCAAAACGCCGAATTTAAAGCCGAATTTTCGCCCCAAATTTTACGCCCTAGCCCTTTGCAAAAGCCCTATGTAAATGGCGAAAACAAAGCCCAGCCCCACAGCCCACGGAGCGAACGCCGTGATGCCTGCTGGCGAGCTTGCGAGCAAGAAATTGTGCGCAAACGCCGCTCCCGCCACCATACCGATGACGAAGATGCCTGAATTTAGGTTGCCCGTGCCCATTTGCACTAGGTGTTTGCCTGGGCAGCCCTCGCTTAGCGAGAAGCAAAGCCCCGCAAGTGCCATACCTAAGAAGTTCCAAATGTAGTCGTTGTGCGCGATGGGCTGGGACGCAAAGCCGAATTTATACTGCCCCAAAGCCAAATTCACCACGCTTGCGGCGACTATGATGGCTATGACACCCCAAAACATAGAAAAATCGCCCTTAAAAGCTCGCCCAAAAGCCCCCACAGAGCAGAATTTGCTCTTTTGCATAAACACGCCAACTACCAAGCCACCGAGCAGTGAGAGCCATAGATTTGCGTGAGAGGCGGCAGGACCTTTCGTGGAGCTAAAAAGCGGCGCGTTTTCGCCTAAATTTAGCCCAAAAACGAGTGCTACTAGCAGTAAAAGTGCGAAAATAAGGGGCAAATAGCCGCTTGCCTTTGGCGCAGGCAAGGTTTCTTGGGCTTCATAGCCTTGTTTTTTAAATACAAGCCCTATGCCAACGCCCACCGCAAGCCCTAAAACCCCCGCAAGCGCGCTCATATCGCCCCCGCCAAGCCTCAAAAAGGCTCGCCACGGGCAGCCCAAAAACACTAGTGCGCCTATCATTGCGAAAATGCCAAGGAAAAAGCTCACAAAAGCCCCGCCAGAGCTTTTCGCGGCGAATTCCTTCGTCCAAAAAAGGCTTGCCAAAAAGCCGCCGATGATGAGCCCAATGAGCTCGGGGCGCAGGTATTGCAGGGTCGGCACGCGGTGCAGTCCCAGCGCTCCGCTCGTGTCGCGCAGAAAGCAAGCTGCGCAAATGCCCATATTACCGGGGTTTCCGGCATATACCAAAAAAGCCGCTACTATGCCGAGTATCGCCCCGGCGATGATGAAGTATTTTGCAGACATTGAAAGTCCTTTGTTTGTGCTAAATCAACCTGATTTCTTGGGCGAAATTCTAGCGAAAAATGCTTAAATTTTGCTTAAAAAATTTGGGGATTGTCATTTTTTTGCTAAAATTTTGCAAAAATTTTGCGGCGAAATGATTTTTTAAAGGTTTTTTGATGAAAAATTCACGGAAATTATGGATTTTAAGTGCTTTGCGGCTCTTTTTTGCGCTGAATTTTTTGGGTGCAAATTTTGCCTTTGCTGTCGAACTTTTAAGTCCAAATCACCTTTTTTACACGCAAAAAGAGAGCGAATTTGCTTTTAACGTAGGCGAAAACGGCATTTTGCAAGACCCGCCGCCAAACAAAGCTCGAATTTACGCCGTGAGGGGCAAGGATTTTGTGGGCGAAAGGGTGAATTATGAGCTTTTTTATCAGTATGAACCGCGCGTAGAGCCTAATATAAAGGGGCAAAACGAGCTTGTGATAGAGCGAAATGCCTATGAGAGCAATGTTTTGGGGATTTTGCGCAACGCAAGTGCCATTTATGCGGATTTTGAGGCGGACAAACCCTTGCTACTGCTTGCCACACTTGAAACAAACTCTTACATAGTCCTTACGCCAAGGGCTGGGCGCATTTATTGTGTGCAAAGCTCCGTTATTTTGGGGTTAAACAAGGCTCGCCCTAATTTAAAGCTCGTAAATAAGGCGCAGTGCGAGAAAATTTATAGTGCTGTGAAATAAAATTTAGCTTATAAATTTTGCACGCAGTCGCTCGCAAATAATGGATTTTGCGATTGCCTAAATTTATCATTTGCAAAAATTTTTAGCGAAATTTTTGCTTAAATTCAGCTAAATTTAAGCAAAAATTTGCTATAATTGCCGTTTTGTTACGAAATCAAGCGAAAATTCAAAGCAAAAATGAGAATTTAAGGTAAAAACAAAATCCGTGCGTAAGTGCGGAAAATTCACACAAAGGACAGAAAATGCTAGAAGGCATAGTTAGAGAGAGTATCGGGCACAAGGGCGCCAAAGCCTTGAAGCGAGATGGTTATCTAATCGCCAACATCTATGGCAGGGGACTACCAAACATCCACGCCGCCTTTAAAGTCAATGACTTCATCAAGGAAGTGCGCAAGAAAACGGGGCTGATTTTCGACATAAAAGTCGGCGGCAAGGTGCTTAGCGTGGTGGTGGTGGATTATCAAAAAGACCCTGTAACGAGCGATTTGCGCCACGTGGATTTGAAAGTCGCTCAAAAGGGCGTTGCGAGCAAATTTATGGTGCCTGTGAAGCTAAATGGCTCGGCTGTGGGGGTGAAAAACAAGGGCGTTTTAATCCAAAGCAAGAGGCGGCTGAAAGTAAAATGCACCCCCGAAAATCTGCCAAATTTCTTTGAGTTAGATGTCTCCAAACTCGATGTGGGCGATGCCTTGATGGTGCGCGACATCGCCGTGCCCCAAGGCGTAGCCGTGCTAGAAGCCGCGCGCGTGGCTGTCGTGGGCGTAGAAAAGGCGCGATGACACTTGTAGCAGGGCTTGGCAATGTGGGGCGCGAGTATGAACTCACGCGGCACAATGTGGGCTTTATGCTCGTGGATTTGCTTTTGCAAAGCCTCGCGCACAGCGAAATTTCCAAGCCTAGCTTTAAGGGACAGCTTTTTAAAAGCGAGCTGGGCTTGTTTTTAAAGCCCTCAACCTTTATGAACGCCTCAGGGCAAAGCATTTTAGCGGTGCGAGAGTTTTACAAATGCGAGCGGCTCATCGTTATCCACGATGATATTGATTTAAATTTAGGCGTTTTGCGCTTTAAAATGGGCGGGGGCAACGGCGGACACAACGGCTTAAAAAGCGTGGATGCGCTGTGCGGGCGCGAATATGAGCGCGTGCGAGTAGGCATAGGAAAACGCGAGCCTGTGCTAAATTTCGTGCTTGGAAAATTCAGCCCCTCCGAGCTTGAAACCCTGCGCCCTGTTTTAGAGCAAGCAAAAAAGGGCGTTTTGGCTATGCTACAAGGCGAGAACATAAGCAAAATAGCCTCTACTTATAATTTAACTCTGAAAAAAGATGAAAATTTGGGGGTTAGCGCGGATTTGAAAGGCAGTTCAAGTGCAAATTTAAAGGGCATTTCGAGTGGCGTGGGCTTTTCAAATGGTGGCACAAATTTAAAGGGCGGTTGAATTTGATTGTGGGCGGATTTTAAGTAATGTAAAAATTGTAAGAAATTCGTCATTGCGAGTGTAGCCACTATCGTGCAAAGCGCGATTTTTTGGGTGCTAGGAACGCATAAAGCAAAATCAAAGCGCAAAATGAAGCGAAACGCTTTGACCCGCGTGAAAAATCCGCGATAGCGGATTAAGTTTCGCGCGTGGGCAACGGCGCTCCGCGAATTTGTAGCTTTGATTTTGTTTTAAAATTTACTTAAAATTTGCGTCAAATTTAAATACTTTTTATAAAATAACTAAAAACGGCTAAAATTTGGAGTCTAAACCCCTATGAAACACCTAAATTCCGTCTTTTTCCGCTTCATCTCAGCCGTGTATCTCAAAGCATTTTTCGTCATTTTTTTTGCCCTCGTGGGCTTTTTCGTGGCTGTGGATTTGCTCACAAACCTCAACAACCTGCCCGAGTCCGCGAACCTCATCCTGCTCTATGTGCTATTCACCGCCTGCTCGGCGTTTAACTATGTGCTACCCTTCTCGCTCGCCTTTGCCCTCGTCATTTCGCTGGGCTTGCTTGTGCGCAGCAACGAGCTGGTGAGCTTTTACGCGCTGGGGCTTAGCAAAAAGCAAGTCATCGCTTACCCGTTTTTTTGGGCGCTTGCCTTTTGCGCGCTCTTTGTGGGGCTGAATTTCACGCCCTTTGCCTACGCACAGGACTATCAGAGCAACATTCGCCACAACGCCGAGCTTATGGCGCAAAGCGAGGATATTTTTTTGAAATATGATGATAAATTCATCTACATTCCAAGCCTCAAAAGCCTTGATGACAGGGTTGAGGATATGAAAATCTTTGAGCTTGACGGGCTAAATTTAAGGCAGCTTAGCGACATAAAAAGTGCGGTTTTCAAGGACAATGCGTGGCTTTTAGAAAGCGGCACTCGCACCGCGCCGCCTGCGAATTTAGAGCTCTTTGGGCAGGGTTTGAGCGTACAGAACTTTGAAAATATCGAGGCTCTCAAAGGCTTTAAGCCTCGCAT
>CAVJSG010000073.1:0-4064 GCA_963651895.1 Campylobacteraceae bacterium | reverse complement strand
ACTCCGTTTTGGACGCGCTTTTAAGCCTCTTTGCCTTTTCTAAACAAAATGTAAATACTACCTTAATACGCACCGAGCTTTACGCCCTAGTTTTCACGCCATTTTTCGCGCCTTTTTTGATGCTCATCATCTACTTTTTTTACCCAAACATAGGGCGTTTTTACAACATAGCCTTTGTAAATATAGCCTTCATCCTCTGCACGCTAGGGCTTTGGGGCAGTTTGTATTTACTTACAAATTTCACGCGAAATGGACTTTTCAGCCCAGAACTTGGCATCATCGCCCCCATTTTTGCGCTGATTTTTTCTAGCCTTTTAATCTACCGCAAAAAGGTGGGAAGTGTTTAATTTTGATTTACTTTTTTTGCTTTAAATGGCGTTTTAAATGGGGTAAAAATTTAGCAAAATTACTCTTAAACTTGCCAAAAATTTAACAAAACCCAAAAATTTACCAAAATTCACTGCCACACTATCATTGCGAAAAATCTTAAATTTATGAGAAATTTGTCATTGTTAGTAGCTTTTTTAAGCCTTGCAAAGCAACAAATTTCCCCAAAAAAAATTTACCCCTGCAAATCACCCTTAACCATATTACGCTAAAATTCACGCGCCTAAAAAAGGCAAACGCGCCCGAAGGGGCAGATTTTTCCATAAAGGACAAAAAATGTATCTATTCACTTCCGAAGTTGTAAGTGCTGGGCACCCTGACAAGTGCGCAGACATCATCGCCGATACGATAGTGGATATACTCTTGAGCAATGACAAAGACTCAAGGGTGGCGAGCGAAGTCTTTGTCGCAGGAAACAAAGTCGTCATCGGCGGCGAAGTCAAATCTAGGCACCGCCTGAGTAAGCAGGACTACGAAAGCCTTGTCAAAGGGGCGCTAGCGAAAATCGGCTACGATGGCAAGGGCTTTTTCACAAAGACTCAGTGCCTGCACCCCGATGAGATAGAGGTTCTCGTGTTTTTAAACGAGCAAAGCCCTGACATAAACCAAGGGGTCGACCAAAAAGGCGGCGAGATAGGCGCAGGCGACCAGGGCATAATGTTTGGCTTTGCAAGCTGCGAGGCGGAGGAATTTATGCCCGCCGCCATAAGCTACGCTAGGAAGCTGTGCGACAAGGTTTATGCCTACGCCAAAGCCCATCCTAACGAGCTTGGCGTGGATATAAAAACGCAAGTTACCATAGACTACGGCACGAAAAGCAACTTTGAAAGCTGCAAGCCGCAAAAAATTCACACCATAGTCGTCTCCGCTCCAAGTGTCGAAAGCTTGGGCATTGAGGAAGTGCGAAAGCTCATAATGGGGCTTATTTTGGACGCCGGGCTGCCCAAAGAGCTCTTTAACCCCGATGAGACAAGGATACTCATCAACCCCACAGGCAAATATGTCAATCACAGCTCGCTTCACGACAGCGGACTCACAGGGCGCAAGCTCATCGTGGATAGCTTTGGCGGCTACGCGCCCATAGGCGGCGGCGCCCAAAGCTCAAAAGACTACACGAAAGTCGATAGAAGCGGACTTTACGCGGCGCGCTGGCTCGCCAAAAACATAGTCGCGGCTGGGCTAGCCAAAAAATGCGTGGTGCAGCTAAGCTACGCCATAGGCGTGGCGGAGCCGACCTCGGTGAGTGTCGATTGTATGGGCACGAACGCCGGCGTGAGCGATGAGTGCCTCAGCGACTTTGTGATGAAAAACTACGCGCTGACGCCAAACTGGATAAAAAATAAATTCGCCCTTGACAAGCCTAGCAAGGACACTTTTCTCTACGCAAATGTCGCCGCACGCGGACAGGTGGGACAGAGCGATTATCCGTGGGAGAAACTTGACGCGGTAAATGAATTTAAGGCGTTGAAGTAGGGGTTTTGGGGCTTTGAAATTGTGGAATTTGGGCTTTAAATTTTGTGAATTTTGGTGTGAATTCCGTGAATTTTTGGCGAAAAATTCACGGAAATTCACGGAATTTGTGCCGTCATTGCGAGCGGTTGAAAACCACGAAGCAATCCGCAATGCAAAGTGCGTTAAAGCGTGAATTTTTCGCCAAAAAAATTTATAAATTTAGCCTAAAATTCACAAAAATATAACGAAAATTCACGCAAAGTGTGAATTTTTCCCAAAAATCAAAATCCAAATTCACAAAAATTCGCAAAATCACGCCACTTTACGCAAAAATTCACAAATTTCCCATAAAATCCCGCTCAAAATTTCAAATTTTGCAAGGAAATTCACAAAAATCTAATAAAATTTAGCAAGCAAATTCCAAAATTCAAACCAAAAATTTAAGCTAAAAGGACGCCCCGCAAAATGCCCCACCTCATCGCCACCACGCTCATTTGGGCGTTTTCATTCCCACTCATCGGCTATTTTATTAGCGGACAAATCGACAGCTTTTTCGCCGCATTTTTGCGCGTGTTTTTGGCGTTTTTGGTGTTTTTGCCCTTTTTAAACCCTCGCGCCCCACACGCGCTAAAAGCCCAGCTACTAGGCATCGGCGCACTGCAAATCGGCATTATGTATCTTTTTTATTACCACGCCTTTGCCTACCTCAGCGTCAGCGAAGTCGCGCTATTTACGATATTCACGCCCTTTTATGTGAGCCTCGTTTATGATTTTTTCGCACGCCGCTTTCGCCCACTATATCTCGCAAGCGTTGCCCTGTGCGTGTTTGGCGCGTTTATCATCAAGTTTGGCGCGATAAATTCGCACTTTCTCACGGGCTTTTTGCTCATACAAGCGGCAAATCTCGCCTTTGGGATGGGGCAAAGCCTCTATAAAATCACGCTTGAAAGGCATTTTGTAGCCTCTCAACGCAGCATTTTTGGCTATTTTCACCTTGGTGCGACTCTCATCACGGGCGTGGCTTTTATTATGCTTGGCGACACGCAAAAACTGCCGCAAAGTGCTAGCTCTTGGGCGGTGCTGTTTTATTTGGGGCTTGTGGCTAGCGGGCTTGGATATTTTTTGTGGAACAAGGGCGCGACCCTCGTAGATAGCGGCATTTTGGCGATTATGAACAACGCAGTCATCCCCGCCGCCATCATCGCAAACGCCCTTTTCATCGCGCTGTTTTTGCCCGAAAAAAGCGTGAATTTCAGCCCCTTTGAACTCGCCCGCTTCACACTCGGCACTTTGATAATGTTTCTCGCGCTGTGGCTGCATTATAAAATCATAAAAAGATACGAGAAAATGGGGGTTTGAAAGTTAGTTTATGAATTTACCTTTGTCCTTTTTTAAGCCAAAAATTCGCAAAAATTTCTTTGGATGTCGCCAATAGCCCCTAATGCTCTGATAAAAATTTCTAATTCTAACGCCCATTAACCAAGCCCTCAACCATTTTTTTATATGCGGATTTTCGTTGATAATGGAAGTGTAAAAGGTGTTGATTTCGTAGGATTTTTTCTCAAAATAGTCCTTTTTATAATAGCTAGCACTTCTTTCAAGGTAGGTCTTTTGGCTTTTAGTAAGTCTTAATTCCCCTCCCCCATTTGCAGTATCGGCAAATTTTTGAATCTGCGCCGCCATCAAGAGATTGCAATAGCGCATAAAATACCCCTTCAACGCCTTGTAGTCGTCAAAATGCGCGTGCAGTGGCTCTAAAAAAGTAGGCAGTTTTTCAGGGATTTTGCTCGCCTCATCACCAAGAAGTCCCGTAGTCGAGTCTTGGCGGCGTCTATACACATACAAAGGCTCGTTTATGCAAGCCACTCTATTCGCAAGTGCAAAAAGCAGCGTGCCAAAGTCGTGGTCCTCGCAATAAATACCCTCGCTAAAACGCAGCGCGTAGCGGTTTAAAACCTGCGCCCTAAACACTCCCTGCGGCGCAAAGGCAAACATATAAGGCGTGTCGTTTAGCACCTTATCGAGCAAAAAATCCAAGCCACTTTCAAAGGCGTTTTTGCTGATTTTTAGCCGCCAAAGCTCATTTTTTCTAAACAAATTTTCTTTTTGCAAAAACTCTTGCCAATCAAACACAACTATATCCAAACCCTGCTCGCACAGGGCTTTGACACATTTTGCTATGCAGTCTTTTGTGAGATAATCATCGCTATCGACAAAGTGAATGA
>CAVJSG010000072.1:6088-9396 GCA_963651895.1 Campylobacteraceae bacterium | reverse complement strand
TTGCTCGGGCTGACGATTGTGGATGAGAAAGGCATTTTCGTGGGCGTGGGCTAGATTAAAGGCAAACGCAATTCTATAAAATTCGCAAAGTATCTCGATAGACTTTATAAGGCGTTGTATCTTGCGATGATTTTGTGGGTTGTGCCGAAAAAATCGAGCAAGGCTAGGTAATAAAACCTGCCGCCGCGAGATTTTTTCAAACTCCCGCAAAAGCGCGCAAGAGACAACGCCTTTTCCAAAGGAAAAAAATGTTACAAGCTTTGGCAATCAAATACCGCCCCAAGACCTTTGACGAGCTCATCGGGCAAGACACGGTGAGTGCTAGCCTAAAATACGCGCTCAATCACGACCGCCTAGCCCACGCCTACCTTTTTTCAGGGCTTCGCGGCTCGGGCAAAACATCGAGCGCGCGGATATTTTCGCGAGCCCTAGTGTGCGAGAAAGGTCCTAGCGCCACGCCTTGCGGCGAGTGCAAGCAGTGCGAGGCTGCGCTGGGCGGCAAACACATAGACATCATAGAGATGGACGCGGCTTCGCATAGGGGTTTGGAGGACATCCAAGACCTCATCGAGCAGACAAAATACGCGCCCTCGATGGCTCGCTTTAAGATTTTCATCATTGACGAGGTGCATATGCTCACCCCGCAGGCTGCAAACGCCCTATTAAAGACACTTGAAGAGCCGCCAAGCTATGTGAAATTCGTGTTAGCCACGACAGATCCGCTCAAACTTCCTGCCACCGTGCTTTCGCGCACGCAACACTTTCGCTTCAAGCAAATCCCGCAAAGCGAGGTTTTGGCGCATTTGGAGGGCATTTTGCAAAAAGAGGGCGTGAAATTCGAGCCCGAAGCCCTCAAACTGCTCTCGCGCAGCGGGCAGGGCTCACTTCGCGACACTTTGACGCTACTAGACCAAGCCATCATCTACTCGCACAGCGACATCACGGCGGCGAAAATCGCGCAAATGCTTGGGTTTTTGGACCCCGAGCAAATCAAAGCCTTTTACGCGCTCATAATCGCGCAGAATAGGGCTCGCGTGCTTGAATTTTTGAAAGAGTTGCAGGATTACGAGGCGTCCAGCGTGATTGACGAGATGATTTTCTACCTCAAAGAGCGGTTTTTTGAGAAAAGCGGCGAGTTTTCGATGCTGCTTTACGAGCGCTTTTTCCGCATACTTTCGCGCGCGAAAACGATGCTCGCAAACTGCGATGACAACGCCTTTGTGCTGTGTGTGATGGCGTTTATGATGATAGAGGCTGGGCGTTTGAAGCAAATCGATGAGGCGATAGACGAGGAACAAAGGGCTTTTGGGGGTGTTTCGAGTGCTGCGAATGGCGGAAATTTTGGGGGTAGCGTGAATTTTAAAAATGCCACCGCTGCTAAAAATGCTGAAAATTCGGCAAATTTGACTAAAAATTCGCCAAATTTAGCCGAAAATTCACAAAATTCAGCAAATTTAGCTGTAAATTCAGCCCACGCGCAAAATGCGGCAAATTCGGCTTTTTCGCCCTCGCAAAATGCTCCAAAGCCTGAATTTAACGCTTACGAGAGGCTGAAAAAGGCTATTTATGATAGGGATTTCACGCTTGGGGAGTGTTTTGAGAAAAACACAGCCTTTGTTAGCTTTGAAAAAAATGAGCTTAAAATCAGCTCAAATGCGCAGGATGAGGCGGCTAGAAACACGCTAAACAAGGGCTTTAAGCTCATTTTACAACTTGCCGCGCAAACACTCGGCGAGGGCATAAAAATCTCCGTGCAAAAAGAGCCAAAAATCGATGAGAGCAAGCTCCAAGACATAAAAAAGCCTGCAAAGGACTTAAAATCAAGCATTGACAAGCTAAAAAGTGGTAAAAAACAAGACGCCGCCGCCGAAACCCTAAACGCCCTAACCGACTGCTTCGGCGAACCGACTAGGCAGTAGCCTCAATGGTAGCTATCCTACAAATCTCATAAAACGCTGTCACGCCGTCATCGCTAGTTTTGACTTTATCAAATCAAAACAATCAATTTAAAAAATTCACGCCAAACCTACGGGCGATAAAGCCTTCGCCTTATCTTTCCGCTAGGCACGAGGCTGACAAGGGCGGTAAGAATTCTATGCTTAAAGCCCTTTTTTCGCGGTGCAGTTTGCACACTTGTTACACTTGTCGCATTTCGTTTCAAAAGCAAGTCTTTGTTAAAAAGCATAATTTTCAAAAACCTATCCGCAAACTCAGCCCCGTAGTTTTTCGCAAACAAGGCTTGGCATTCGGCGATGTCCAAATCGCTTGGGGCATACCACCAAGGCAGTGTCAGCAAGTAGAGGTAGTCTAGTAGCTTGTCATCCTGCGACTCGTCTAGGACGCAAGCACCGATATTTGCGTATTGATAAAAGAGATTTTCGTTGAAGGTAAATTTTTTGCCTTTTAAGCAGCTAAAAAGTATGCCGTTCGTTGCTGATGGGATTGTGCCCCCCCCCCCCCCCCCCCCCATAATATAAAGCGTAAAGACAGGTATCGTGCAAAACTAGCACGGCATTCTTTTTTAGGTAGGGTAGGACGATTAAAAAATCTAAAAATTCGCCCGGATTAGCGTGCACGGTGTCGATTAAGCATATATCAATGTCGCCGCCGATTTGCTCCATAAACCTCGCCGCCGTGCCGCCCGTGAAAAGCTGCCATTTGTCTTTGAGTTGCGAAAAACACTCATCGATGATATAGCCTGTGGGCTTGCTCTTGTCTCGATACCACTTTTCGTTGTAGTCGATAGAGTAAAGCCGCGCGTCCGCGTCCTTGATGGCGTTCAAAATAATCGCACTGCTGCCGCCCGCCGAAACGCCTAGTTCTAGCACTTTTTTGGGTTTTGTTTGGCGGATGATACCATTTAAAAAGCAGCGTTCTTTGTAACTCATCTCGCTGGTGGTGGCACCTGGCGTTGGGCGACTTAAAACCCCCTCAATCTCATCTACAAGTTCGCTTTGATAGCACTCTGGTTTGTGTAGCATTTTTTGTCCTTTTGATGTGATTTTGGCAAATTTTTGCCTTTGGCATTGTAGCGAAAATTTTAAAATTATAGTAAATTTAAGCGAAAATGTGAAATTTTATGGGTCGTTTTGGTGTTTTGTGTCTAGTAATGGTGACATTGCAAATTTAAATGAAAATTTGCGAAACACCCAAATTTACGCACCCCCAAACCCTATGTGCGATTTGCATTTTTTGTGTGTTAAATTTTTCGTCAAAAAATTTGCTAAAATTTACTCATTCTTTAAGGAAAAAAAATGAAAGATTTTGTGTTTTTTAAAAATGAATTTTTAATCCCACTGTCCGATAAA
>CAVJSG010000072.1:0-6069 GCA_963651895.1 Campylobacteraceae bacterium | reverse complement strand
CCCAAAACACCTTGCTTTTGTATGAGGTGCGCGCGAGCGTGTTTGATTTGGGGCTGGATTTGGACTACGAAAAGCAAGTGGGCGCAAGGGTTATCGTGGCGAGCCGCGCGGATAAAAGCCTGCTGTGTGAGCTTTTGCGCGGTGCTGGCTTCAAGGCAGTGCAGCTAAAATCGGCTCTGGGCGTGTATGGGGCTGTGGGCGAGCTCGCCGTCATCGCCCGCATTGACGATAAAGGCGGCGAAAACGCGCTCGGGCAAGGTGCGGACGGCGAAAGCATCAATAAAGCCAAAAACGGCAAATTTACGAGCAACGAAAATAGCGAAAGCGGCGAGGAAGTGGAAATCGAGTGCGATTTTTTTCTCTACGATGAGCCCCAGCCAAGTTTTGAGCGGCAAAGCGGGTGCTATGATTTGCGCAAATTCGCAAATGACGGGGCTTTGCTCGCATTTTTGCGCACCAAAAGCCCAAACTACCACTACAAAACCCTCACAAACTACGACAGCAGCATTTGTCAGCTGCATCAAAGGCGCGAGGAGTGCTGCGGTAAGTGCGCTGAAATTTGCCCCACCGTTGCGATTTTAAAAGACGGCGAAAAACGCGAGCTGGTTTTCTCGCAAATCGACTGCGTGGGCTGCGGGGCGTGCGTGAGCGTGTGTCCGAGCGGTGCTTTGGAGTTCGCGCCGCTGCCAAAGGCGAGTTTTTGGGCTTTGCTGGACTTTTATCGCGGCAAAAAAATCGTGATTTTTGATGAGGATTTTGCACTCGAAAACCTTGAAATCGCGCTTCCCAAAGGCTTTTTGCCACTCGTTTTAAGAGCTGGGCAGCTTAACGAAACCACGCTTTTAGCACTTTTGCAAAGTAGCGGGGCGAATTTAGTGCTTTGTGCAACGGGGCTTTCAAAGGGTTGCGAGGAGTCAATCGCCCTAATAAATGAGATTTTCGAGCGAAAATTTCAAAAAGCCGCTGTCATTACGGCGTTTGATGAAAATAGCTTGCGCGAGAGCCTGCAAAAATGTGAATTCATTGAGAATTTAGCCTACGAAATGCCTCAAAGTCCTATGCTTAAAAGGGAGCATTTCGCCAAAAGGCTCGCTCACATCGTGGGTGGCGAGGACTTGGGCGTGGTGAAAAGCGGCGAATGGGTGCGTTACGGGCAGGTAAAAGTCAGCCAAGCCCACTGCACCTTGTGTCTAGCCTGTGTGGGTGCGTGTAATGTCGGCGCACTCGTGGCTGACGCGAAGGACAACTCGCTTAAATTCAACGCTAGCCTCTGCACGACCTGTGGCTACTGCGTTTCAAGCTGCGCCGAGCCCGGCGCCATCGCGTTAGAGCGCAGCGGCATAGAGCTTAAAAGCGATTACTTCGCCTTTCGCACGCTCGCACAAGACGAGCTTTTCAAATGCGCCGAGTGCGGCAAGGAATTCGCCACGAAAAAGGCGGTAGAACGCGTGGCGAGCCTAATGCGCGAAAAATTCGCCCACAACGAAAAAAAGCTCAAAACCCTCTACTGCTGCGCCGAATGCAAGGCGAAAATGATGATATTTGATTAAAATCTTGCGAATTTTGGCTTTGGGTTGCGGGGTTTGTGAATTTTTGGCGAAATTTGCGTAAAAAATTTATGGATTTTGCTAAATTTAAGTGAAAAATAGTGTAGTTTCGGTTATAAATTACAAAAAAAGGGATAAAAATGACACAAACGACTGAATTCGTGGGCACACGAGTGGATGAGGCGTGGGATTACTCACGCACGGACTTTGAGGCTATGGCTGATGAGCTAGGGCAGATTGAGCTTTGCTCGCAAAAAGAAGCCTTGCGAGTGGAGATTGACAGCGGCTTGCAAACCAAGCTAAAAGAGCTTGAAACCTTGCAAGCGCAGCTGCCAAAGGAGCAGAGCCAAAGGCTCTTTGAGCAATGTGCGCAAAACGCCATCGATGCGGTGGTGGGGCATTTTGGCTTGGGCGCGGCGGTGCTAAATGCGCAGAATGGGGGCAATGTAAATACCACACACAATGCAAGGCAGGGTATTTACGCGAGCGAAAAGGAGCAGCAAGCCTATGAAAACCGCGGCGAGTATCACGGCGATGATTACCACAAAGACAAAGCCTATATCAACATAAACCGCGAGCAAAGTGCGGCGAAAAAGGCAGGGCAGGCAATGGACTATATGACGGGCGAAAGGCTTGCACGAAACGCCGATACGGACTTGGACCACAAGGTCGCGGCAAAGACTATCCACGATGACAGGGCAAGGGTTTTGGCGGAAAAAAGTGGGGTAGAACTTGCCAACACGAGAGAGAATTTAGCGCTCACAGACAGCTCGCTTAACCGCTCGAAAAAGGCGATGAGTGCCGATGAATTCATAGCTCACAAGGAAAGAAGTCTAGCCGAGTTAGAAAGGATTTCGCAAACAAGGGAGCTAACGCCCAAAGAAATGGAGCGCAAGGCGAAATTTGAGGCTATTGATGATGAAAAATTAAGGGCTGATTATGCCAAAAGCAAGGAAAATATCGACAGCAAGGTGGATATTGCCTACTACAAGCGCAAAGCCCTACAAAGAGGCATTTGCCACAGGCACAAGTGATGCTGGCAAAATGGCTATCCACTCCGCCATAGGCGTGATTTTGAAGGAATTCATCGAGGGGATGGCGATTGAGCTTAAAACGCTGTTTAGGGAATTTGGCAACGAGAGTTTGAAGGATATTTTCAAACGCTTTGCCGCTAGGCTTGGCAAGATTTGGGAAAATTTGCGCGAGAAGTGGAAAGACATTATAAAAGGCTCGTTTGAGGCTGGCATAGTGGCGTTTTTCTCAAATTTAGTGGTTTTTGCGATAAATATCGTTTTCACCACGCTTAAAAAATTCGTGCAAATCATCCGCGTGGGCTTTGCTAGCCTTTATGATGCGTGCAAAAAACTCTTTGATAAAAGCATTCCCAAGGATGAACGCATAAACGCGGCGGCAAAGGTCTTTGTGGCGGGCATTATAGGGGCTTTTGCTATGCTTGGGGCTGAATTTATCACAAAATGGCTTTACTCGTTGCCGCCGCTAGTGCCTATTTTAGCGGTGCCACTACCCTTTTTAACGAAACCATAGGCGATGCGCTGGCACTTTGCATAAGTGCGGCTTTGGGTGCAGTGCTTTCGACAATAGCCATTTATTATATCGACAAATACACAGGCAAAGACAAAGAAAGCAGACTAAAAGTGCAGATAATGACGAAGTCTGGCGAGGTTGTGAATTTTCAAATTCAACGCACTTGGCTTTTGTTTTCGGACGGCTTTGACACCCTTGCAAATATGGCAGATAGCTTTGGTAACTCATTTACGCAGACTAAAAAGGCTATTGCCAAAAGTGGCACAGAAACTGACACGGCACTTGATGCTTGGGAAAAGACTTAAAAGAGTTAGAAAATCTTGCGAAAGGATAAAAGATGAATGATTTGGCACAAAGTATTAAAAATCAAGGCGTGAATGCTCTTATAAACATAGATGAAAACGCCTTGCCACAGGATATAGCGGAGATTAAAGAGATAGCAAAGCAGGCTTCAAATGCGATTTGTGGGCGTTTTGAAAATCTTGGCGAAATGCAGGTGCAAATGAGCGAGTTGAGCAAAAAGGCAGCAAATGCAGAAACTGATTTACGCAACCGCCTTACCTTTGGTATTCTTGGTAAAAACAAAACCGAAAAAAGAGTTGATATACTCACAGAAAAAAGCTTTTTACAGGACAAACACAATGACGAGCTACTCAAGCTTCAACAAACAAGCATAGCATTCAGTTTGCTATCTGCTAGACTTGGCGGTGCTATGATAAATGAAATGCAAAAGTGCATAAAAAAGGGCTTTGAGGATACCGATGGTCGTATTAAAAGGCTAAGCGAAAACAGCAAAATTCAAGCTAGATTGATGATACAAGGCATAAAAAAGCAACAAAGTAACAAAGGTTGGATAATGTGGCTTTTTCTTGGCTTTGCCATTGTGGCTTGTGGGGCGTATTTTGTAGTGAAATTTGCGTTGTAAATCAAGCTAAAATTTAATTTTTGCCATCTATAATAAGCCTTGCCGTGAGCTTGGCGGATAAATTTTAGCTTTTGGCAAAAAATAAGTCTAAATTTGACTTGGGGTTGTGAATTTGGGCTTTAAATTTGGATTAAAATTGCAGAGCTTATCTTTTGGCAGTATGAATTTTTTGTGGATTGTTTCGCGGTTTTTTAAAAACCGCTTGCAATGACGAATTATCACAAAATTCACGCATTTGCCGTGAATTTTTACGCGATTTTACGCCAAAAATTCAGCGAACTTCGCCGCGCAAAGTCAAATTTAAGGCATTTTTTTAACAAAATTTAAACCTACTCCACGCACTCCGCGATTTTCAAAAGCGTTTCGACACAAGATTTTAGCCGTTTAGGCGTGAGTTGATTATCCCCATCGCATAAAGCTTCGCAAGGATTTATGTGCGTTTCAAAGAAAAAGCCATCCACGCCCACAGCAGCAGCCGCGCGCGCTAGCGGCTCGATGAACTCGCTTTTGCCCCCACTCTTGCCAGCCTGTGCTCCCGGCATTTGCACGCTGTGCGTGGCGTCAAAAATCACGGGCGCAAATTCGCGCATTATGACAAGGCTTCTCATATCCACGACAAGATTGCCGTAGCCAAAGCTAGCACCGCGTTCGGCGACAAAAACGCCGCATTTTTGGGCTACCTCGCGCCCCTCGCCGCTCTCGCCGCGCGTTTGCAGCACCTTTTTTATGCTGTATTTTATGTCGGCGGGGTTTAAAAATTGCCCTTTTTTGATATTTATTTTCGCTTTTGTGCGAGCTGCTGCGACTAGCAAATCTGTTTGGCGGCACAAAAATGCGGGGATTTGCAGCACCTCAGCGACCTGTGCCACAGGTTGTGCTTGGGCAGCCTCGTGGATATCGGTTAGAATTTTCATCTTAAATTTTTCTTTAACTTCGGCTAGAATTTCAAGCCCTTTTTCAAGCCCCGGACCCCTAAAACTCTCTATGCTAGTGCGATTTGCCTTGTCAAAACTCGACTTAAAATAAAAGTCGATTTTTTCGCTCGAATTTAGCTCCACAAGTGCGTCCGCCACGCTAAATACCAGCTCTTTGCTCTCGATGGCACAAGGTCCTGCTATGAGTATCATTTTTTTCATTTTTTGTCCTTCGTTATCAAAATCAGCCCCCCAAAAACCACGCCTATTATACCCATAAAAACCATAATGCTTGGCAAATCATCGCCCAAAAATAGCCCCAAAATCAGCGAAAAAACGACATCAAGGTAGCTAACCCCCGCCACAATGCCCGCTTTTTTGGCGACCCCGTAGGCTTTGGTAATGTGGATTTGATACACCGTTCCCAAAATACCCATAACGGCGATGAAAGCCCACGCTTTCGCGCTTGGAGCCACGAAAGGCGCGATGAAAAAGTCGAATTTTTCCAAAAGCGCAGGCGTGGCAAAAAAGCTGCCAAATATCATAGAAAAAAGCGGCAAAAGTGCGCCAATGAAAATGAACGAAAACGCGATGAGTTCGGTGTTGTAATGCTTTCTAAGAGCCCTCACGCTAGTAAGGGCTAGGGCGGCAAAAAAGCCGCTCAAAACGCCAAGTGCTGAGTTTTTAAAGTCAAAACCCGTGTGATTTTCGGGGCTCGCCCAAGGCTGAGAGATGAAAAGCACGCCCGCAAAGGCTAGCAAAATGCCCACCCAGCCGCGAATTCCAACACTTTCTTTAAAAACCACAAAGGCGATGAGAGTGATGAAAATGGGCGAGACTTTTTGAAAGGCAAAAGCCCCTCCAAGCGAGATGTGAGCGACATTGTAGAAAAAAAGATAGAGCGAAATCGCCCCCGTAACGCCCCTGAAAACGAGCAGCCACGGGTGTCCGCCGCCCTTGTGCGTGCGCAGCCGCGCGATGAGATAGCCCATAAAAAGCACGCCGATGGCGTTGCGAAAGAACATTATTTCGATACTTGGCAGTCCCTCCTCGCTTAAAATTTTCGCGCACGCGCCCACTAGGGCGAAATCAAGGCTCGCGAGAATGATAAAATAAATGCCAAGATTGTGCTTTATAA
>CAVJSG010000071.1:0-9465 GCA_963651895.1 Campylobacteraceae bacterium | reverse complement strand
ATTTTTAGGGGCTAAATTTTTTATCAAAAATTTGCTTAAATTTTTTCAAATTTAAGTAGTTTTTGATAATTAAAGGCAAAGTGCTATTTTATAGGCATTTGATAGGATTTTTTACTGATTTACAAAAAATTACGCGGTAAACTCAGCAAATTTTGGCGCAAAATCAGCGATGAAAAGCTGTTATTTCGTTTCGTGCGCTCAAAAAGCGAGTGTTTGAGCGACAACACCATCCGCAGCCTCTTTCGGCGTGCGGGCTACTCAAACGAGCTTTTCACTCCGCACGGCTTTCGCTTTTGCGCAATCTGCCACGAACACCGCAGCGAACACGGCATAAGCAGCGACATCATCGAACTTTGCCTAGCACACATAGACAAAAACGCCGTTCGTGCAAGCTATAATTTCGCCTCAAATTTAGACGAGAGAAAAAGGCTTTTTGAGTGGTGGGGAGAGTTTTTGTGCAATTTAGAGCCGAGATTAGCGGAGTTTAAAATAGAATTTATTTGAGAAAGGCTGATAATATGGGATTTGAAATAAAGTTAGATGAGTTAAACGCCGCTAAATTCTAGCTTTTTTAGTAAATTTTCCTTGCAAATAGCTAGGA
This sequence comes from Campylobacteraceae bacterium, assembly GCA_963651895.1. Classification (GTDB taxonomy): domain Bacteria; phylum Campylobacterota; class Campylobacteria; order Campylobacterales; family Campylobacteraceae; genus Campylobacter_D. Next base: position 8,864 of record CAVJSG010000071.1, on the reverse strand, counting down.
CAACTATGCTGTCGCTCGTTTTATCAACAAGATAAGGCACTACATAGCCCTTGAAAACGAAGTCTCGCACATTTTCATTGTCAAAATGTATGGATTTGCGGAACTTATAGGGCATAAAATCAAGCCCATAAAGCCCAGCTAGCAGGCTTTGCTCGAATTTTTTAGCCTCTAAAAAGCTATCTTGGGCGATGAAATCCACTATGACTTTAAGCTGAGCCATAAAATTTGGGCTAAATTTAACGAGCATATTTTGCCGATAAATCCTGCATAAAGCCCTGCATTTCGCGCTCGCACTCGGCTGCGCTTAGGCAGCTTAACTCGCCGCTTTCGTAGGCTTTTATGTCCTTTTTGACGGAGGCTATGAAGTCTTGTTTTTGGGCTTCATCGGCGTTTTTGGCTATGCTTAACTTGGCGTTTAGGGCTTTTGCAAGCTCTTTAAAGGTCGGCAAAAACTCATCGCTGACATTTTCGATATAAAGGGCGTTCATTTGGGTTTCCTTTTTAATACCCCCGCACAAAGACGGGGAAACCTACCCTCGCGGGCAAGCCGATTTCTTTCATTGCTGAAAGATGAAACGCGTGAATTTTAACACAAAATGATAAAAATTCCAAAAAATTCACGGATTTTTAGTAAAATATAATTATATTTTGTATATAATATCATTATGAAAACGCCAAAAATTTTAAACGAAAAGCGAAATTAAAGCGAGCAAAATGCTAAAATTCGAGTGGGACGCAAAGAGCAATTTTACCAAGCACGGCGTTGATTTTGATGAGGCAAAAAGCGTGTTTTTTGACGAGTTTGCGCGGGTCATTTATGACGAGCCGCACTCCAAAAACGAGGAACGCTTTGTGATTTTAGGCACAAGCAAAAGGCTGCGGATTTTGGTGGTGGTGCATTGTTTTCGCCAAGATGATGGCATCATCCGCATAATATCGGCTCGCAAAGCCACAGCGAACGAGCAGGCACAATACAAGGAGTTTTTATGAAAAAAGAGTATGATTTTTCGGCTTCTGCGCCAAACCCCTACGCGCAAAAGGCACGCAAAAAGCAGATTTCCATAAACCTAAATGTCGAAACCATCGAGTATTTCAAGGCTATGGCAAACAAGCAGGGCGTGTCGTATCAGGCGTTGATAAACATTTTTCTCAATCAATGCGCAAGGGCTGGAAGTGAGAATTTGAGTGTGAATTTTGGCAGAAAATTTAGCCAAAATTCACAAAATTTAGAAAACAAAAACGCAAAAAATCAAAAAATTCAAAGCAAAACCGCGCAAAACGAGCAAATTTTGTTTAAAAACCCACTCGAACTCATAGCCTCTGTGCTGTAAATGTCTTTTTTCTTTTATCGCTTTACTTCCTTTCGGTGAGGGTGATTTCGGTGGGGGTTAGGGCGTAGAGGGCGTAGGTTAAATGGTCGATTTGGCTTTCAAGTTCGCTGGTGTCGGTTTGTGAATTTTCGGTGGTTTTGGCGTTTTTATTAGATAACCCACCCCCTAAATCCCCCTCCGCAAGGGAGGGGGACTTTTTAGATTCTAAAATCTGCTCCACTAAATGCACGATTTTCTCGGCGATTGCTTGGTTTTGCGGGGTTATTTTGGGGATTGGGAGTTTTTCTACATATTGCTTAAACCATCGAAACGCCCCATCGCCCAAACCCGAAGCGATTTGCTGCAAATAAAACGACATCAAATTCGAATTTAAAATCGCCAAAATGTATTTGTTCGCGTTGGTGATAAAGTAGCAAGTGTTGTTAAGAAACATTTTGCCGTCATCCCACAAAAAGCTAGATTTTTTCGCCATATCCGTCCAAACAATCTTTTCTTTCTCAAAGTCGCCGTGATAGGCTATGTTGTCCTGCGTTTCAAACCAAGCATTCGCCGTCTTTTTGCGGCAGCCCTTTTCGCCACTTTGGGCGATGCGCGGCATAAATTTTTCTAGGTAGTTTTTGAGTGCGGGATAGTGGGCGATGTCTAGGCGTAAGGCTGGGAAAGTGCCTATAATCCACAGCCCTGCCCACTCGTAAGCGTAGCGTTTGATGTCGCGCCCGCGCAAAATGGGCTTTATGAGTGCGGCGGTGCGTTCTCGTTCGGTTTTACCCACCCCCAAACCCCCTCCGCAAGGGAGGGGGCTTTTTACGGTGTCATCGCAGGCGGCTAGAATTTTGTCTTTGGTGGCGGAGTCGATGATAAAGGCGTCATTGTAGCCCGTTTTGATGCCGTAATTTATCGCAATGTCCCATTCTTTCAGCGGCGTGCCGATGGCTTCGATTTTGGCTTTGAGGGCTAGGGTGTCGCTGGCGGCGAAGATAAAGGCGTCCGCGCGCAGGCTCGCTTGGGGCACGGCACTGGCGCGTGGCAGGAAGTCGGCGATGTGCGAGGCTTTGGTGAAATCCGCGAAGGAATTTAGCGGAAGGTAGCTGATGGGGTTTTGCGCTGGGGTTGCGGCGGTTAAATTCGAATTTAACGAGTTCGCGGCTGAATTTTGTGAATTTTCTTGTGAATTTTGGCGAGAATTCACGGATTTTTGTGAATTTTTCGCTGAATTTGGCAAAGAATTCACGGAATTTGCCGCGACTTTTCGCACGCTGGTTATCGCCGTATCCACGGTGGCGTTGTCGAAAACCTTAACGCCGTTTAAATCGATGAAATGCGTGATTTCGTGGCGCAGCAGCAGCGCGCGCAGGTTCGCCCCATAGCCCGCGCGCGTGAATTTGTTGGATGTGATGAAGCTCAAAACCCCGCCCGCGCGCAGCACTTCTAGCCCTTTGGCGAAAAAGTAGGTGTAAATGTCGGCGACAGAATTCGCAAACCCGCTTGGCTTAAAGGCGGCTAAAATCGCGGCTTTTTGGGGGATTTTTTCTTGGCGGATGTAGGGCGGGTTGCCGATGACGATGTCAAACCCGCTCACGCCAAACATAAACTCGCTATCAAAAAACCCCGCCACGCTTTGGCTGTCAAAGGGGTCGTAGGCTAGCAGCGGGTTTTTCAGGCTTTCATCGCTCATATTGACTTGCAAATCCTTGCGCGTTATGTCCGCTCTCAAATGCAGATATTGCTTTTGAATGTCCGATTTATCTTGGGCGCTAAAATACTCGTTTCGCAGCTCGTTTAGCCTTTCAATGTCCCTTTCATAGCCATAATAATGCAGGCTAGCACTCACGGGCAGCGGCAAAAGAGAGTTCGCGCAGATGAATTTAAACTCCAAATTCGGCAGGGGCTTGATGTCGTGGGGGTTTTCGTCTATGATGAGGGATAAAAAGCAGCGCAGGCGGGCGATTTCAGTCGCCATAGGCTGAATGTCCGTGCCATAAATGCAGCTTTGCAGGACTTCGAGCTTGCGTGCGTGGGGCGTGCGCGTGTCGCCAAGCCTTTCTTGTAGGGCTAAAATCTCGTTTAAAATCCCCATAGGAAAAGCCCCGCTACCGCAGGCTGGGTCGAGGATTTTGAGGGATTTTAGGGCGCTTAAAATGGCGGAGGTTTCGGCACTTTCAAAGTGTGCCGCCTCATCGCTGAAAATAAATTCACGCAATTTTTGCGCGTGGATTTTCGTGGCGCGACAAAGGTAGGCAAAAAGGCTCTCGCGCACCATAAAGCTCACGATTTCGCGCGGTGTGTAGTAGCTGCCTGTGGCTTTGCGCTGTGAATTTTTGGGGTTTTTCTCGCTTTTTTGGCTTTTTTCAAAGTCCGCAATGTCGCTTTGTAGGGACTTGGCGAGTGCCGCCTCGTCTTGTTCGCTTGAAAGTTTGGCGAGTAGGTTTTCAAAGACAAGCCCTAGCAGCTCGGGGTTTAAGCCCACGATTTGCACATTTACGCTGCCCTCATCGATGCTAAAATGATATTTGTTTAAAAGCTCGAAAAAGCCCGCCACAAGCGCGTTTGGCACGCATAAAATGCCACGATTTTGCACGGGATTTTGGGGGCTGAAAAAGTCGTTTTTTTGCACTGCGAAAAGCCCGCCGTTTAGGTAGGGGATGGCGTTTAGCAGGGCTTGGAGTTTTGGTGAATTTTGGCTTTGAATTTGTGAATTTTCGTGCGAATTTTGGTTTAAATTCACAAAATTTTGTGAATTTTCGTGCGAATTTTCGCCCAAAAAGCCGTAACGCAAATAGTCGCGCTCGTTTTGCGAGGTGTTTAGCGTGGCGAAAAATAGCGGCTCTAAAAGCTCGTAGTAGTAATCTTGCGCTAAATTTGTGTCCCACAGCCGCTCATCGATTAGCCCCTTTTTTTGTAAAAATTTGCAAAAAAGCAAGCGGCAAATGAGGCGCAAACAAAAGGCGCGTTTGTCGCTCTCGCTGGTGTTTGGTGGGAATTTGCACTCGTGCCAAAGTGCGTTAAAAATCCGCACAATTTCGGCGTAAAATTCACTATTTAGCGCACTAACGCTAAAAATCTCAATGACTCTTGCGTAAAACTCATCAAGTGCGATGGGCTGGGATTTTGCGTATTTTAGCGTGCTTGCGAATTCGCGGTGCAATTTTTCTAAATTTAAAAGCTGTGCGAGGCTTGGGGCGCGTAAATTTATGTCCTTTATGATGATGATTTTTTCGACAATGTCTTTTTTTAGCGTGGTTTGGCGACTAAAACGGCGCGTGGCAAAGGCTATGGAGAGATGGGGGCGTGAATTTTCGTGTGAATTTTGGGAATTTTCGCTCGAATTTTTGCTTTGAATTTGTGAATTTTTGGCTGAATTTGCGTGAAAATTCACGGAATTTTGGGAATTTTCGTGTGAATTTTCGCCCAAATTCATAAAAATCTCAAAAATTTATCTCAACCATAACCTTATTTTGCTAAAATTTCACAAATTTTTTAAAAGCGAGTCCATTATGTCAGCACCAAAAGCCATCAATAAAGTCGAAAATTTGCAGGGCAAATCAAATCCCATTTCAAGCCCACAACCTACCTCCAAAGCCCAAAAGCAAAAGGAATTTTCCATTATTTCGCTTTTTTCTGGCTGTGGTGGGATGGACTTGGGCTTCGTGGGTGGCTTTAATTTTTTGGGTAAAAACTACGAAAAAACGGGTTTTAAAATCATCTGGGCGAACGAAATCAACGCCGCGGCGTGCAAAACCTACGCACGAAATTTGGGCGCACACATCGTGCAAGGCGACATTAACGAGGTTTTCGCGCAAATGCCAAGCTATGCTGATGTGATTATCGGCGGTTTTCCTTGCCAAGACATCTCAATCAACGGCAAAATGGCTGGCGTTAAGGGCGCACGCAGTGGCTTATACACAAACATCGTGGCGGCGGTTAGGCGCGTGCAGCCAAAGGCTTTTGTCGTGGAAAATGTCGGTGGCTTGTTGCTAAAACAGCACCAAGACTCGCTGGCTAAAATTTTGAGCGATTTTCGCTCGCTGGGATATAATATCCACTATCAGCTTTACAACGCGGAGGATTACGGCGTGCCGCAAACGCGCCAACGCGTGATTTTTGTCGGCACACGCAAGGATTTGGGTGAATTTATCGCACCAAGCCGCGCAAATACCGAGCCTATCAGCGCAAAAGCGGCTTTGCAGGATTTAGAAACGCACCCTTATGACGAAGCTTTTTCGCACATTTGGAGCAAGGCTAAACCAAGTGCCGAGCAAGGCAGCCGCAGACTTCAAGCCGAACGCGCTGGCTACACCATCCGCGCGGAGTGCCACGGCAACATTCAGTTTCACTACTCTTTGCCGCGCCGTATGTCTATGCGTGAGGCTGCGCGAATTCAGTCCTTTCCTGATAGCTTTTTGTTTCCTTGCGGTTTGAGAGAAACCGAGCGACAAATCGGCAACGCCGTGCCGCCCGTTTTGGCGTGGCATATCGCAAACGCCGTTAAATCTGTGATTTACAATGACTAAATTCGAATTTGAAACAATCCTAAATAAATGTTGCGAAACTTTGACGGCGCAGGCTCAAAAGAGCATTTTTAAAACATCGGCGCAGTTTGAAAATCGCGTCCGCGAAGTTTTGCAAGAACTCACGCAAAACCACAAAGAATTCAGCGTGGATTTTAACCCACATCCGCAGGCTTTCCCCGACATCGCGCTGGGGCAATTTGGAGTGGAAGTAAAATTCACGCTAAATGACACTTGGCGTAGCATCGCAAACAGCGTTTTGGAGTCGCACCGCGTGGATGATGTGAAATATATTTACATCGTCTTTGGCAAGATGGGCGGCACGCCGCAAGTGCGCTGGGCAGAGTATGAAAGCAGCGTGATACACGTGCGAACCTCGCACGTGCCACGCTTTGAGGTTGAATTGCCGCTTGGTGTGCCAAAAGAGTCTTTGTTTAAACAAATGGGCATTTCTTACGAAAAATTTCGCCTACTGCCTATGCAAGAAAAAATGCGCTACATTCGCGCTTACGCTAGGAAAATCCACCCCGATGGGCGTTTGTGGTGGATTGAGGATAATGGTGCTGATAGCCACACCACGCCGCTGCAAGCAAGGCTTTACACAAATTTAAGCACGGACGAAAAGACGAGATTAAGAGCGGAAGCCGCGCTGCTGTGCCCATCCATCGTGCAATCAGGGCGTTCTAAAAACAAATACGATGATATGGTTTTATACCTTTTGACTTATCACGGCGTTTTGTGCCATCAGGCTAGGGATTTGTTCTCGGCTGGTAGCGTGGCAAACCCCAAAAATGATGATGAGGGTGGCGTTTATATCGAGCGTGCGTTGAAACTTTTAGAAAGCGAGATGCAAAAGGCGGCACTTCGTATGGAGGATGCGCTGTTTGTGGAGTATTGGGGCGAGAGTGTGCCGCCGCAAAAGCGTATAGAACGCTGGTTGCAAAAGGCGGACGCATTAGCTAAAAACTGGGTGCCGTCTAAGAGTTTGTTTTTGGGGAAAAAGTAAATTTAGCCGTAAAATTTGATAAATTTTATAAGAAATTCGCAACATTGTTTTTCTTTATATGTTTGTGGTTAAATTTTCTTTGAGTTTGGCGTATTCTTTGCCTTTGTTTCTAAAATTATGGCTTTCATCGATGATTATAAGCTCGGCAAAGCCCAAAAACTGCCGCTGCAAATCGCTAGGATTTTGTGCCTCGTGGTAGCTTAAAATGTGTATTTTGCCTATTAAATTTTGCAAAAATTCACGCTCAAAATCGCTTAAATTTGCCCCCACAAAATAGCTTTCCCACTGCGCTTTGAGCCGCTTTGGGACGATGATGGCAACTCGCTTATAGCCGCTTGAAACAGCAAGCGCACTCAAAGTCTTGCCCGCACCCACAGGGTCTGCAAGCATCGCCACGCCGTAGCTTTCAAGCCGTTTGTAAAGCTCGCTCGCGGCTTGTTTTTGAAAGTCAAAAAGCCTGAAAAGCTCGCCCGCCTTGCTGATTTTCTCGGGTTCTTTGACATTTTCAAAGTCTTTGTTGTAATCTTGGCTGATTTTTAGGATAATCTCGCTTGGGGCGCGGTAAAACGCCGCCGTGTCGATTATTTGCGCAAATTCATTTGTGAATTCCTCGCATTTTTCGCTTTTTAAACGCTCGAAAAAATCCGTGCAATCGCTGATGTCATCGCTGTTTTTGCAGAGTAAATTTAGCTCTAAATTCGCACTTTCATAAAGCCCCAAGCCGCTCGCCGTGAAATTCGAGCTACCTATGATGGCATAGTGCGGCGCGTAGTTTTGCGCCCGCAGCAAATATAGCTTGGAGTGCAGTAGAATTTGATTTTGGGCGTCTTTTAGTTTGAAAACCTTGCCAAATTCACGGATAAAATTTGCCGCTCCACGCGCTGTGGCATAGGCGTTTAGCTGGCTTTCGTAGTCTTTGATTTCGATTTCATCGTTTTTTAAATAAAAAAGTAGCTCGTTTTGGCTTGCACTTGGGGCATCCTTGCCGACTATTAGCTCAAAATGCGCGATTTTATCGCTGAATTTCGCTAGAAATTCAAAGGCAGCGGCGTTGAAATACGCGCTTACTATGCTTACTTGGGCTTTGTTTTTTTCGCTAAAAATGGCTTGGTTTTTGCCGCGTAGCCTAGTGTTTTGCAAAAGCCCTGCAAGTGCGTTTGCTAAGGTGTTTGGCGACTCGTTTGTGATTAAATTTGTATTTGAATTTGGGACTGAATTTTGGGAATTTTGGCTTAAATGGTTTGCGTTGTGGGCGTTTGTTTGGTTTAAATTTGAGTGTGAATTTGTGGCTAAATTTGACTCAGCCCGCTTGCGAGAGAGAGAGAGCTACCGCTTGGACTACTTTGACTGCTGTTTGGGCTGCCTTGGTTATGGCTGCTTGGGCTTTCTTGTGTGCCGTTTTGGTTTTCTTGGCTACCGCCGTTTAAATTTTGCAAATTCTGTGAATTTTGCCTAGCCACCGCGTTTGTGGCTTTTTGCACGGCTGAATTTTGGGCTTCATTTGGGTTCATAATTTTTCCTTTTGGGTTGAATTTTTTTAAATTTCCAAAAAAATTTCGCGTGATTATAGCACAAAAAGATAATTTATAGATTTGATGGGGATATTTAAAGGCTTTCGCGATATGTTGATTGATAAGATGAGATGTGATGAGGGTTTGAAATGGAGTGCAAAGCCCTTTTTTTTGATATTTACATAGGCATAAAATACTATCAAAGCTCTATTTATAGATATTTGAGAATGCCAAAGTCCGTTGAGGTCTAGCGAGTAGGGAAATGGCGGACAGAGAGGGATTTGAACCCTCGATACCCTTTTAAGATATGCACCCTTAGCAGGGGTGTGGTTTCAGCCGCTCACCCATCTGTCCGTGCTTTAAAGCCAGCCACGCCTCGCAAAGTGCCCACTACAAGCACTTTGACTAAATCTACAAGCCAAGCTTAACTTTAAAAAATGAAATTATACCCTAAAATGTTAAGTTTTAGCTTAAAAATTTAAATTTTTTGCTCATTTAGGGCTGATTT
>CAVJSG010000070.1:0-9496 GCA_963651895.1 Campylobacteraceae bacterium | reverse complement strand
AATTTTACCCGCTGTGAAAAAATCCTACGCCCTAAATGACAGGGCTTACAAAAAGAAATTCTTTGCCCCTTGGCATTTTAAGGGCAAAAAGCCCCGCGAAAGTGCGGTATTTTGGGCGTTTGATGGTTATTTGCGCGGAGACTATTATTTTTTCAACAAGCAAAAAATTCCTCTAAATTTCTTTAAAAAAGCCATTGCAAACGCAAATTCTAGCGCACTTTTGAGCCTCAAACAAAAAGCCCTCATCACGCAAAACACGCTTTTGAAAAACCTGCCCACGCAAACGGCGATTTTAAAGGCGCCTTTCAAGGACGGCGAGGGGCTGCCTTTTGACTATGCTTTGGATAGTGCGCTGAATTTTGGCAGCGCTGTGCTAATCTCGCATTTTACACGCGATGGGCGTTTTGCCTTTGTGCTAAGCGAGGCGGGCTGGGGCTTTGTGGAGGCTTTACATTTGCAAAGCCTTACAGACTCGCAAGCGAGCCACTATGAAAGCCTAAATTTCATCACGCCACTTAAAGAACGGCTTGCGGTGCAAAATGAGCGCGGCGAATTCGTCTTTGAAGCCCGCGTGGGCGGCATTTACGCTTATAGCGAGTTTAAAAATGGCTTATTTTATGGGCAGGTAGGCTCAAAAAAATATCAAATTCACGCCGCAAACGCCCAAATTTTCCCGCTTGCGTGGAATGAAAACAATGTCAAAGCCCTAATCAAAGAGCTTTTAAGCCGTCCTTATGGCTGGGGCGGCTATGATTTCGAGCGCGATTGCTCGGCTCTTACTCGCGATTTTTACGCGGCTTTTGGGCTTTACTTGCCGCGAAATTCCCTCGCTCAAAGTGCGAATTTTGGCGAAAAATTTGACATTAGCCACTTAAACAACGCGCAGAAAAAGGCTTTCATCGCCCGCCACGGCAAGCCTTACGAGACTTTGCTCTATCTTAAAGGGCACATTGTGCTTTTCGTGGGCGTTGTAGGCAAGGAAAATGCGGCGTTTCACGCGATTTGGGGCGTCAAAACAAAGGACGATGGCAGGCTGCTCATCGGCAAAAGCGTGCTGAGCGCCCTTGACATAGGCAAGGACGAGGACTCGGTAGGGCAGGGGGATTTGATTTTAACGCGCCTTGAAGCAATGAGTATCATAAATTTAAGCGAGGACGAGAAACAAAGGATAAATAGGGCTTTGAGCGGGTTTTGAGGGTTTGAATTTTTTCTAACATTAACCAAAACACGATACAATCCGCATTCAAAGCGACAATTCCAAAGGCGAAAATTCAAGGCACAAAGCCCCAAAGGAGCAAACTTTGAGCAAGATGAGCAAAAGCGTTAAAATCATACTCGCGGCGTTCTTGCTGCTGTGCATTTTGCTTGGCATAGTCTATGTCAAAAACGAGCCCGAATTCATCGACAAAGCCCGCTACGAAGCACTTTTAGAGCAAGGTGCCATCAGCGAAGCCACGCTACAAGGCGCGCAGCTCATTTTGCGAACGAGCTCAGGCAGGTTTGCCATCATCAAAGAGGGCATCGATATGAACGCCCTGACACTGCGCGTGCCGGTAAAGCCCGCCAAGGAATTTGACAGCGGATTTTTCGTTTTCATAGCCCTTGGGCTGCTTGCGATGTTTGTGAGCGCGGCGTTTTTTGCGCGAAAAAGGCAGGCTGATAAATTTCCCATTAGAAAACCCGCTCAAACGCCTGTGAATTCGCTTGACAACATAAATTCCATAAAGCCCGTCATTTCAAGCGTGAGTTTTGAGGATGTGGCTGGGGTCGATGAAGTGAAAGTCGAACTCGCCGAGATAGTGGATTTCTTAAAAAACCCCCAAAAATACAAGGAATTTGGCGTGAAAATGCCAAAAGGCGTGCTGATGGTAGGACCCCCAGGAGTGGGCAAAACCCTCATCGCCAAAGCCGTGGCGGGCGAGGCTAGCGTGCCGTTTTTTTACCAAAGCGGCTCGTCTTTCGTGGAAATTTATGTCGGGATGGGCGCAAAGCGCGTGCGGGAGCTCTTTTCGCGCGCAAAGGCTATGTCGCCAAGCATTATTTTTATAGACGAGATTGACGCCGTGGGCAAGGCGCGAGGCGATGCTAGCAATGTCGAGCGCGACAGCACGCTAAATCAGCTTCTCACGCAAATGGACGGCTTTGAGGACAATAGCGGCGTCATCGTCATCGCCGCGACAAACAAAATCGAGCTGATGGACCCTGCGTTGCTTCGTTCGGGGCGTTTTGACAGGCGGATTTTTTTGTCCTTGCCAGACTTTAAAGACAGGCTCAAAATCCTTGAAATTTATATGCGCGGCAAGAAAAATAGCGTAAATTTAACGCAAATAGCCAAGGCTAGCGTGGGTTTTAGCGGCGCGGCTTTGGAGACTTTGGTAAATGAGGCAGCCATCAACGCCCTGCGGCGCGGGGCTTCGCAAGTGGAGGAAAGCGACTTTTACGAGGTGTTAAACAAGGTTTTAGTGGGCAAGAAAAAAATTCTCACATTCAGCGAGGATGAGAAAAAAATTCAAGCCACTTACCAAGCGGCAAAGGCTTTGAGCGCCTATTATTTCGATATCGGCTTTGAGAAAATCACTCTCATTGAGGACCGCTTTAACGAATACGAGCACCACATAAAGTCAAAATCCGAGCTTTTAAACAAGATAAAGGTCTATCTCGCGGGCTCTTGCGCGATGCAGCTCATCTACAACGAAAGCTACACGAACTCTCAAAGCGATTTGATAAAGGCAAAAGAGCTGCTAGGCTTTATGCTAAGCTTTGATATGGCGGACGAAAAGCTGCTAGATGAGCAGCGGCGCGAGATTCAAAACTACCTCGCCGCAATGAAAGACAAGATAAAGTCCCTAGCGCAGATACTTTTGGAGCAAGAAAAGCTCGAAAGTGCCGATGTGGCAAGGCTTGTGAATGAGGAAATGAGCGGCAAAGCCTGAATTTTTGGGTAAATTTGGCTTAAAATTTAGAGTAGGGCGTGGATTTTTAGGCTTTTGGGGTAGGGTAGGGCGTGAATTTTTAGTTAAAATGCCCGCCACGCCGTCATTGCGAGCGAGACGAAGTCGAAGCGTGGCAATCCACACTTTGCAGGCTGTTAGCCTTTGCTATTTTTAAGAAAGACAAAAAAACAAACCACAAAAAAAAAGGACAAAAAAATGCAAAAAATCAAAATCGGCATTTTGACTTTGAGTGATAGAGCAAGTGCTGGCATTTACGAGGACAAAGCCACTGCGCAGGTGTGCGAAACCCTAAAAAGCTACATCAAAAACGAGTGCAAGTTCGTATGCGAGCTAATCCCTGACGAGTTTGAGTTGATAAAATCGCACCTCATCTCACTTTGCGATGAGGCGAAGTGCGATTTTGTGGTAACCACAGGGGGCACAGGACCCGCAAAACGCGATGTAACGCCAGAAGCCACCGAGGCGGTGTGCGAAAAAATGCTGCCCGGCTTTGGCGAGCTGATGCGCCAAAGCAGCCTAAAATTCGTGCCTACGGCGATTTTATCAAGGCAAACAGCCGGCGTGCGCGGGCACTCGCTCATCGTAAATTTGCCCGGGCAGCCAAAGGCGATAAAAGAGTGCTTGGAGCCCATTTTCCCTGCCGTGCCCTACTGCATAGACCTAATCGGCGGTGCTTTCATCGAGGCAAACGAAGCTGTGATAAAGGTTTTCCGCCCAAAGAAAAAAAATAAAACATTGACGGCGTGGGCTTGAATTAAGAAAATTTCAAATTTTTTAAATTTTGTGGAGAAATTTAATAATTCTTTAAGCTAAAATTTGCTATACTCGTTTTCCTAAACCAAATTTTTGAAAGGATGACAGATGAAAACTAAGTTTTCAACCATCGTTTGTGCCCTCGCGTTGTGCGGGGGGGGGGGGCTTTGAATGCCGATGAGCTCGGCGTTAGCCCCAAGTCAAGCTCTGCAAAGAGCCTACCAAACGCAGCTGAGTCAAATTCAGCTCATCAAATTCTGCTAGCAGACGCCAGCCTTAACGGCACCTTGCTGGCTGACAACGAAGTGCCAAACTTCAACCCACCGGCAGATGCGCCGCGCCCCGGTGAAAGAGACGGCGAGCGTTCTGAAAAGGCAGATGCGCCGCGCCCAAGCTCAGCGGACGGCATTCGCACCTATCAACTCGATGCGGTAAATATCAACTCCGTAGGCGATGAGATAAGCGAAAGCGGCATTGACGAGGGCATACTCAACAAAGGCGTGGCAAATGGACCGCTGGATAACAAGCGTGTCATCGATGTGCCATATCAAGTAAATACCATCACGCGCGAGCTGCTGGATAATCAAAACATCCAAAGCTTTGACGAGGCGGTAAAGTATTTCCCATCCGCGCAATTAGAGTATCGCGGCGGTGCCGAGCAAGGACGCCCACAAACACGCGGTTTTCGCGGCTCTGTCATAGGGAATAGCTTTTGGGACGGCTTTTACAACTCAGCCACGACAGCCATTCCTATGGCTATGTTTGAAAGCTTGCAAGTGCAAAATGGGCTCTCAGGCTCACTTTACGGCGGACAAGAGCCTGTGGGAACTTTCAGCTACACGCGCAAACGCCCTAAAAAAGACTACAACGCAGTGTGGTTTGACTTCATCTCGCGTGGAAATTTAGGCGTGGGCTTGGATACGAGCGATAAATTTCAGTATGTGGGCTACCGCGCCGTGCTTTTCACCACTAACGGCGAGCGCGAGCCTGCAAACGCTGAAACTCAAAGGCAATTAGCCTCATTTGCCCTAGACTTTTACCCCACTGAAACCCTAGTGTTTGAGACGAATTTTAGCCACTATCGCCACATTATGACGGGGTATTATAATGGGCTTTCTATCCCCTCTACCAAAGGTGTGGCGACACGCACCGTGCCCGGCGTGCTTGCCGCTACCACAAGTGGGACAGAACGCTTTATGGAGACTACCACAGCGAGTGCTAAATTCAAATTCGCACCGCACGAGGCTTGGTATTTCGAGGGCGGCTATCAATACCAAAGGGCTATTCGTAATAGGGGCAATACAAGCCGCTTTGATGTGCCAAGTGCCTTTGTAAAGGCTCAGTTTGAGGCTCAAACAGGTGTCATCAGCCACAATATAAGCCTTTCCGCAAATGGCTATCAGTGGTTAAGTGGAGCAAGTAAAAGTTTAAATGAGGATATGAAAAATGTCGGGCTGCTATACGACATAGGTATTACTAGGTATTTTGACTTGCTTTTCTCTGGGGCTTACTCTTGGTTTAAGGGCAGCGACTACAAGCAAGGCGGTATCAGCTGGGCTGGAAGTGCTATGGTAAAAATCATCCCCGATAAATTTAATATCTACTTTACCTACGCAGACAGCCTAAAAGCAGGCACTGCATACACTTATGACACGGATGCTGGCTACACAAACGCTCACCCACTTTTCGACCAAACGGTTACCTTTAAGCCTTATCGAAGTGTAATGTATGAGCTAGGTGCGAAGGCTAGGATAGCGCAGCTGGATTTTAGCCTCGCACTCTTTCAAATCACACGCCCTACCTACTATGTGGCAAACAATGAGCAAGGCTTTGCCATCTTTGGCGAGCAGGGCGAGCAGCGAAACCGCGGCATTGAGATAAGCACGGGCGGTAAGCTAGCCGAGCCTTTGAGCGTTTATGGCGGTATAACCATACTCGATGCGAAAATGAATAAATCCGCCTTTGCCGAGTCTGTGGGCAAAAGAAAGGTAGGCGAGCCGTTGGTGCAAACAAATGTGCTTTTTGACTTCGCCGTGCCAAACACAAATAAGCTGGCATTTACCACAAATTTCCACTACACAAGCGACCGCTTCGTGGATGAGCTAAACACCCAAAGCGTGAAAGGCTACTTCACTATGGATTTAGGCGTGCGCTACGCCACTCGCAAATGGCTAGGCAAGGAAACAACCGTGCGCCTAAATATCAACAACTTGTGGAATGAAAGGTATTGGGTAGGAATGTTCCCCGGCGGCAGCTCTGAGGACACCATCAACGGAGCATTGCCAAACAGCGCCTCAACGAATTTGTTTAGGGGAAATAGTAGAACTTTCATCCTTTCAGGGCAAGTAAAGTTCTAGTCGTGCCGTCATTGTAAGCGTGGCTTTAACCAAAGCCCCTCCCTTGCGGAGGGGCTTTTTATCGCAAAGACAAAGCGAAGTATCCAAAATTTTCGGTCTCCTTTCTTTTCGTTTTTGGATACTTCGCTGTGTTTTTGCTGAAAAATTCACGCAAATTCGCCAAAATTCATAAAAATGTGAATTTTTTAAACGAAAGCGGACAAGGCGGATTATTGCGAGGCGATTTTTGGGGCTGCACGAGCGAACGAGTGCGGATAGAACAATGTAGTTCATCCGCACGAAGTTTGCGAAGTGTCTCCCCGAAAAGCGTCCGCAAGAATTCGCCGTTAATTTCAAAAAAGGACAAAAAATGCTAAAAAAATTCCTATTCTCGCTAGTCGCGGTTGCCTTGCTAACGCTTTTGGCACAAGGCAGGGAGGTGCTTGACAGCGATGGCAAAAGCGTGCAAATCCCGGACAAAATCGAGCGCGCCACGCCTATGATAGGCGCTTTCGTGCAGATGAGCGCGATGCTGGGTAATGAAAGCAAAATCATCAGCGGGGCAAGCCGCCTGCCGCCCTTGATGAAAAAGATTTTCCCCAAAATCCGCCTAAACGACAATCAAAGCGGTATGCTAGGAAGCAGCGTGGAAACGCTCATCGCCAGCAACACGCAAGTGGTTTTTGGACCTGTGGGCTTTATGTTTGATGAAAACGCCAAAAAGCAGCTTGAAACGGCTGGCATAGCTGTGGTGAAAATCGACAAATTCGCCACTTACGAGCAGATAAAGCAGAGTTTGCTTTTAATCGCAGCGATTTTTGGCGATGAGAGCGTGAAAAAGGCGCGTGAATTTAACGCTTATTTTGACGAAAATGTGAATTTCGTGCGCGGGCGAACCGCCAAAATCAAAGACAAAAAGCGCGTTTTGATGCTAAATTTCCACTCAGGCAACTACTCCACCATCAGCAGTTTCGACATAGGCGCTGAGTATATCGCTATGGCTGGGGGCGTGAATTTAAGCTCCGCGATGAACGAAAAGGACTTCAAACTCTCCAAAACGCTAAACGAGGAACAGGTGCTGATTTTCGACCCTGACATCATCGTTACGAACGCAAGCGAGGGTGCGGAGGTGATAGCCAAAAATCCAGCTTTTAAGGGGCTCAAAGCCGTGAAAAACAAGCAAATTTTCGTGGTGCCAAGCGGGGTTTATCTGTGGAGCGTGCGAAGTGCTGAGGGCGCGCTATATCCGCTGTGGCTGGGCAAGGTGTTTTACCCTGAGCTTTTTGCCGACTTAAATTTAGAGCAAAAAGTGAGGGAATTTTATGAGAGATTTTATAATTATAAATTGAGTGAGAACGAGTTGAAAGGGATTTTAAATCCTAAATAATCAAAATAGCCGTCATTGCGAGCGGTTTTTTAGGCATACCAAAAGCATAAGAAATGCTGTCATTGCGAGACTTTGCAAGCGTAGCGAGCAAAGTCGTGGCAATCCACTACGCACAAAGTCGCATTTTTGGATACAAATTTGCGATTTTTAGCGTAAATTCACGCCCAAAAATCGCACTTTGCGCGATTATGGATTGCTTCGAATCGCTTTGCGATTCTCGCAATGACGAGAATTTTCACGCCTCTGCCACGCTCCGCTGCTCACTAAAATTCTCCGCCGTGCCGCGTCCCTCGCTAAAATCCTCCGCTACTTGTGCGGCGAGTTTGAGTTTGTCGCTGTCAAAGTGCGTGTAGATGCGCGAAGTATTCAGGCTCGCGTGCCCGAGTGCCTCTTGGACGAGCACCAAGTCCTTTTGCTTTTTGTAAAGCAGCGTGGCGAAGGTGTGGCGGAGCATATGTGCGCCGTTTTTTTGCTTGCGAATGCCCGCGCGAAAGAGGATTTGCTCGACTATGCGGCTCACATAAGCCTGCGTGAGCGGCGTTCCCTTTTTGTTGGTAAAGAGATAGCTGTCTTTGTTGGCATAATTTACCTCCAAACTATGCAGTAAGCTTGCTATGAGGGGCTTTTTTATCATCACAACGCGGTATTTGTTGCCTTTGGCGCGGATGCGCACGACGAAAAGGTCGTTTTCCTCGCTGATGTCGCCCATTTTGACATTGATAGCCTCGCTCACGCGGATGCCTGTGAAGATGATGAGCTTGATGATGAGCTTGTTGCGGGTGGTGTTGCTCTTAAAGTCCGCATTTTCCACAGCGTCAAGGAATTTTGTCAGCTCGTCCTCGCTCATAAATTCAGGCAGCTTCGTGCCCTTCGCGCCCACAATGCCCGCCCAGCTTTTAAGCTGGATGTCGAAAATGTGGGCTTTGCCGTCCTCTTCGTTTTGCTTGTCCAAAAAATCAAAGAAGTTAATCACGGCGATGCGGTAGTTTTTCTTGCTCGCATCGCTTAAAGATGCCGTAATGCTCGCTAAAATCTCAACCAAAAGCTCCTCATCTATCTGTGTCATCGAGTATAGCTTGTATAGGATGAGGAATTCATAGAGTTTTTTCAGGGGGTTGAAGTAGGTATTGACCCCGATAAGCCCTACATTTCGGGCTTTTTTGACGAGGGCGTCTAGCTCGTCAATGTGTTTAACGCCTTTTGAGAGGGCAAAATTCACTTGGGCTAGTTCTTGCGGGTTTCGCAACTCTTTGTTTGAGAGCGAATTTAGCTTGAATTTCACATAGCGGCAAAGCCAGAAAAGCAAGGACTCATCGAACTTTGCCTCGCAGTTAAGGGGGTATTTCATTGTTTTTTTCCTTTCTTTAATCTAAATTTAAGGCAAATTTTTAGTTTAAATTTAGGGCAAATCTTTCATTTAATAGGGCAAATCGCGCCAAATTTTTTAAATTTCGCAAAATAAATTATGCCAAATAAAGTAAAATTTTCGGCTCGGTTTTCAAACTTTTACCAAAAATCTTACGCTAATATCGTTATAAAATGAAATTTTTTAAGGGCAAGAAAAGTGAAAAAGTAAAAAATTTGAAATTTAGAAATAGAGTAGGGCGGAGATAACTCGTCATTGCGAGGATTTTTTTTGCAAGAATGCGAAGTATCCGTGAAAATTTAGAAAACGCCTAAATTTAAAAGGTAACGCCCAAAAATTCGTCATTGTAAGCGGTTTTTTTTGGGTGTGAAAAGCGCGAGAGTCCGTCATTGCGAGCGAGCGCAACTGCGCGAAGCGTGGCAATCCACTACGCGACTTTGTCGCGTTTTTGAATGCAAATTTATGTTTATTTTGCAAATTTACGCCCAAAAAACGCACTGCGTGCGTAATGGATTGCTTCGGCGTTTTCAACGCCTCGCAATGACGGAATTTAGGCACTGCTTTTATTTTTATATTATGGATTGCCGCGCGTTGCGTTCGCAACGCTCGCAATGACGGCTCACTCGTCATTCTGAGCCTTTTGGAAAAAGGCGAAGAATCCACACTTTAAATTTAAGCATTCTTCGCCATTCTTGGATAC
>CAVJSG010000069.1:7426-9654 GCA_963651895.1 Campylobacteraceae bacterium | reverse complement strand
AAAACCTTTTAAAAGCCGTTTAAATGGTGTTTAAACGGCTTTTAAAGGGCTTTTAAAGCCTTGAAATGAGGTGTAAAATGCAAGAAACAAAGCTAAAAGCTGCCAATTCCGTGAATTTTAAGCAAAAATTCAAGGAATTTAAACCCAAAAGTCTGCGCGCGCAGCTGCTTGGTATCATCCACTGCCACGCGGTTTATAAGCAAATCCACGCAGCAAACGCGTGGGAGGAGTGGCTGTTTTTGCGTTATGGTGAAAACTCGTGCAAAGCCTTAAATGAGCGAGAACTTGGCGATGTTATTGATTTGCTTGATGGCAAAATCCCCGATAGAGACTATGTTTTAAGGATGGGGACAGCCACGCAGGCGCAGCAGCGCAAGATTTACGCTATAATGCGCGCGAAAGGCTGGGGGGAAAGGGCAAAAAATGCCTTTATAACTCGGCAAATAGGGGCTTACAAACCCACTTATTTGATGACGAAGGAAGAGGCAACCAAAGTCATTACAGGCTTACAAGCCTTTTAAATGCGGCGAAGTCTCGCGGGTGCTTTTTGGGGAGATGCTTCGCAAACTTCGCGGGGATGAATTTACGCATTCTATCCCCGCTCGTTTGCTCGCACAACCCCAAAAATCCCCACGCGATACTCCCCCGCGAAAAATAGCGCGAAAGTGCGCAAAAAGGAGATATTTTGGAGGATAAGCATTTATTACTCGAAATCTGCGAGGCTTACAAAAACGGCGCGAGCTTTGAGCGCATCTGCCGTGAATTTGGGGGGATTAGCATTTACATTCCCAAAGTCATCCCAAACGCCCACGAGCGCATTTTAAGCGAGTTTAACGGCTACAACACCGCCACGCTTGCTTATAAATACAATTTGAGCCAAAACGCCGTGAGGCAGATTATAAAAGATGCAAATGCCGACAAAACGCCCTCGCTTTTTGATTAGCGCGGACGCTTTTTTTTAAAGGAGAGAAAATGCCACAAAAGCCCTATTTAATGCGAAACTTCGCAAGGTTAAAGCTAAAAGATGCCAAAAAACCAAGCCAAGCACTCGCTGAGCTTGCAAATTTGCCCCAAAACAAGCCGCTTTTGCTGCGAATTTATGCAAAAGACTTCATCAAAAGGCTTGATGAGCGCGTGGGACTTTGCACGGACTCGGCTTTTGTAAAACGCGGAATTTTTAACATTCGCGCGAAAACCACGGTGCATTTTGCTGAGCTTAAACACCCAAATGTGATTGAGTATATCCGCGAGAGCCTTGCGATTTACGCGAAAAAACGCCCTTTGAGTGAGTTTGACAAGGTGCAAAGCGTGAGAATTTTGCCCCCGCTTGCCCTTGTGCGAGATGAGCGGTGCAAAAATGGGGTGCGGCTGAATATCGAAAGCGAGGAAATGCCCTTAAAAGAGCAAAGCAAGGGGGTTTTTAAAAATCCTTTTGGCGAGGGTGCTTTGCGTGAAAAATTTGAAAAACTTCGCGCCACGATTTGCGCGAGGGGCGAAAGGCTGGGGTTTTTAGAGGATTTAAAGGATATTGAATGCTGAATTTTTTAAACTTTGTTTTAAATTTCATCTTTACCACAGCCGCGCTTTTTGTGATGGGGCTTTGTGTGGGGTTTTTGTGGCTTTGCCATTTTTTTAGCCTTGTTTTTATATTTATTGAGGGTTTGATTTTAAGGTTGTTTTTTAAGATAAAAAGGGCGGCGCGGCTTTAAAATAGGGCTTGTGGCTATTTCCAAAATAGAAATAACCACTCAAAAGCCCTATTTATAGTGCTTGCTCGCCCCAACTCTCACGCAAAAATAAAGAAAATAAGCCTTGATTTTCCAAAAAGCTCGCGTTTCGAGCATAGCCTCCAAAAAAATCTCATCGGCTGTTTTGCGGCTGATGCCCATCTCTCGCCCATACTCGTAGAGGTAATCGTGCAAGATAGCACATTTAAGCCCCTTGCCGAATTTCTGCACGAGCCTGTGGAAGCCCAAATTTGTAAAGCCATCACTTTGAAAACCCTTTGGCACTTCGATGGTGTCGCGTTCTAAAAGATAAACACACTCTCCATCCTCGCTGCTATACTGCGCCCATTCTCCGTCCGCGCGGTAGTAGTAAAAGCCCTTTGCGAGCGTGTAGGTTTTGCCATCGTTTGAAATCTCGCAAATGATGGGTGCTGTGAATTTTTGTAGCTCCTCGCCTTTTAAATCGGCGAAGTCTGCTGGTGTAGGTGTTGCGCTCATTTT